>JALGWA010000361.1 GCA_025774425.1 bacterium | reverse complement strand
ACCCCACGGATGCCGTCCCAGTCCGGTTGTGCATTTTGAGCTCTGACCCCACGGATGCACTGTGCATTTTGAGCTCTGACCCCGTGTTTTATTGGTTGACTTAGGCGGGGGGGTTGACTAAACTCCTCTTACGAATCATCTCTTTAATTTCCACGTCGTCCCCTCCCTCTAAAGTAGGGAATACTTAGAGGTAGCTGAGTGAAGATCGATGCCGGCAGGATAGAGGTCATCTGCGGCAGCATGTTCAGCGGGAAGAGCGAGGAACTGATCCGCCGCCTCCGGCGCGCCGTGATCGCGAAGCAGAAGGTGCAGGCCTTCAAGCCCGAGATCGACGACCGGTACAGTCCCGACGACATCGTCTCGCATGACGACAGGCGGGTCGAGTGCCGCAAGGTGCGGGCCGCCGCGGAGATCCCGGCGCTCGTCGACGAGGACACCAGGGTGGTGGGCATCGATGAAGCCCAGTTCTTCTCGGAGGACCTCGTGGACGTTTGCGAACGCCTCGCCGGGGAGGGAAGGCGCGTGATAGTCGCCGGGCTCGACCAGGACTACCGCGGCAAACCCTTCGAGCCCATTCCCCAGCTCCTCGCGCTCGCCGAGAGCATCACCAAGACCATGGCCGTATGCATGGTGTGCGGGGAGCCGGCGAACAGGACCCAACGCCTGATCGACAGCGACGAGAGAATCGTCGTCGGCGCGGGCGAGGCATACGAGCCCCGCTGCCGCAGGTGCTTCAGGCCGCCCGGGTCCGGGCTCGACGAGCGGTTGACGGAGCCGAGGGAAGCGCAGCGCCGGAGCGCCGGCATGTGAGGTCGGCGGGCGCCCGGGGCGGACAGGCGCGGTCCCCCGCGCCGGGGAGCCGATTCCTTGAGGATGTCATCGATCAGGGAGAATATCGAGAGACTCAGGGCCGAGATTGCCGATATCTCGGTAAAGGCCGGACGGTCTCCCGACGAGGTCGAACTCGTGGGCGTGACCAAGTACGTGCCGCCCGAGAGCATACAGGAGGCCGTCGACGCCGGCCTCGCCATCATCGGCGAGAACCGCGTGCAGGAAGCCAAGCGGAAGATACAGGCGGTCAAGGGCGACGTCTCGTGGCACATGATCGGGCACCTGCAGCGCAACAAGGTCAAAGCGGCGGTCGACCTCTTCGACATGATCCAGTCGGTCGACTCGCTCGATCTCGCCGCCGAAATCGACAAGAGATGCGCGGCGGCGGGAAGGAGGATGGACGTTCTCGTGGAAGTCAAGACCGCGCCGGAGGAAACCAAGTTCGGGGTCTCCCCCTGCGACGCGATCGACTTCATCATCGAGGTCTCCCGGTTCGAGAACGTCAAAGTCAAGGGGTTGATGACCATCGGGACTTTCACGGATGACGAGAGCGAGACGCGGCGGTGCTTCCGCGAGCTCCGGGGCCTCGCGGAGAAGGCGCGCGCTCTCGACCTCGCGGACGCCGAGATCAAGTACCTGTCGATGGGCATGAGTTCGGACTTCAGGATAGCGATCGAAGAGGGGTCGAACATGGTGCGCATCGGCACCGCCATTTTCGGCACGCGGCCCGGCTAGGAAAACGAATTCCTTGTCCAATGGAAGGGGGCGATCATTTTGAGAATCAGCCCGCTCGACGTGAGAAGCCAGGAGTTCAAGAAGACTCTCAGGGGATATGACCCCGAAGAAGTCAAGGCATTCCTCGACGCGGTCGCCGACACCATGGAGGACCTTCTCAAGGAGAAGGAGAAGGCCGCAGGCGAGCTTGCCGGTCTCAGGAAGAAGGTGGAGACCTTCACGGAGATGGAGCTGTCGCTCCGGGACGCCATGGTGGCGGCCCAGAAGGCGGCCGACGAGGCCAAGATGAATGCGCGCCGCAACGCCGACCTCATGATCAGAGAGGCCGAGCTCGAGGTCAGGCAGCGGATCGCGGAGGCCAAGCGGCAGGTCGACGATGTCTTCAGGGCACGCGAGACCGTCAGGGCGGAGATGAGGGCTTTCCTGCCGCGGCTGAGGTCGCTCCTGGAGACCCAGCTGACCTACCTCGAGAACATCGAGCAGGAGGTGACGGGCATGGACCTCGGGGACGGCGAGCCGCCCGAGACCAAGGAGGTAGAGTCCCTGGCCAGCACCGTCGAGTCCCGTGCGCTCGAGGCCGAGGCCGAGGCGCGGGAAGAGATGATCCGCGAGCAGGAGCGCGCCATAGAGCGGCGCCGGGCAGCCGCCGAGGCCGCCCGGGCCGAAGCCGGCGGGCAGCCGGCCCATGAAGGCCGGGCCGAAGCCGGCGGGGCAGAGGCGGAGCACGCGGAGGCCGGCGAGCGGGACCCCCTCGATGAGGCCATGCGCCGGCATCACCAGACGCGGGTCATGTCGCAGGCCCCCGGGCAGGCCGACCACGGAGGCGAGTCCGGGGAAGACCACGGGGAGGGCCGGCCGGCACCCGCACAGGCGGCCTCTCAGCCGCCGGAGCACGAGGAGGCGACCCGCGGAGGGGAGCATGAGCCCGCGCGGCAGGTCCCGGCCGGGGACTCGCCCTGGAGGCCGGAGCCGGCCGAGGGCGGGCCGCTTCAGGAAGAGGAGCTCCGGATACAGCATACCGAGCAGCACGATGACCAAGCGGAGAAGCGCGAAGACGTCAGCACCTAGTTGACGGAACATCGACCTGTATTTTTCTGCTGGAAGG
>JALGWA010000360.1 GCA_025774425.1 bacterium | reverse complement strand
GATATATTCCGATATCATTATAAGTGCATATATGCTCAACGTCGCATCCGCCCTCGAGTGGACCGAGGAGTGCAGGGAGGAAGTCAACGGCATAATCGCGGACAACGTCTCCTTCGGCAGTGACGACCTCGATTCGCTCGTGGAGGACTACCACGAGACCCGTGACCTCGAGAAGTTCAGCACGAGCTTGGCTCCGGTGCTCGGACTCGGTCTGGAGAAGAACACGCGCTGGGCTTACGTCTCGGTTCTCTACACCCAGGGTCTCCGGCGGGGCGCCTTCACGACGGGCAAGCCCCGCGTGGCGGTCTCGGCGGCGTGGCAGTCGGTCTGGATCGCGGATGTGCTTGTCGGCGCGGCCTATGAATCGGGCTTCGGGTTCGACGAGCGCGTGCGGCTCGGCTTCGGGCGGAGGCCGAGGCTCGAAGTCGGGGCGGGTTTCGCGCCGCTGCCCTACGCATCTTCCATGAAGCAGTTCACCGTATCGTTTGGACTCTCCTACCGACTGTAGGCGCGGCCCGAGCGGCCGCGCCGGTCGGAGGCGCCCGCCCCCCGCGGTGCGCCCACCCGCCCTCCGGGACGAACGCGCCGGATATAGGGCTTGCAAGGCTCCGGGCACGGAGCCTAGTATATCGGCAGAGTCCCGCCCTCCCGTGGGAGGGACACGGCTTGGACCTTTCTCCAAGGAGGTTGGCGATGGGTGGCTTTCTGATGGCGTTGCTGTTCGGGCTTATCATCGTGATCCCATTCTGGAAGATATTCGACCGCGTCGGGCTGCCGTCCTGGTTGGCGGTCCTGATGATCGTGCCGGTGCTCAACCTGGTGCTCATGTACTATCTGGCCTTCACCGAGTGGCCCGCCGTGCCGGGCAACAAGTAGACGGAACGCCCGTGGGCGGCCGCTTGGTTCGGAAGGCGCAATGGGAGTGAACGCGTATGCCGAAGCGTAAGCCCGCAGGCATCGGGACCTTCGACCTCGAGCCCGGGCGCGTCATCGCGGGCAAGTACAGGATCATATCCAAGCTCGGGTCCGGCTGGGAGAGCGAGGTTTTCCGCGTCGCCGAGGTGCGCACGGATATCGAGCGGACGGCCAAGCTCTTCTTTCCGGAGAGGAATCCCGGCGGGCGTACTCTCAAGCGTTTCGCGAGGAAACTTCACAAGCTCAGGCATTGCCCCATCGTCATCCAGTACCACACGGAGGAGACGTTCCGATACAGGGGCCGGCAGGTATCGTTTCTCGTATCGGAGTACGTGGTGGGGGAAACCCTCGCCGAGTTCCTCAAGGGGCGTCCCGGGAAGAGGCTGAGCCCTTTCGAGGCCGTGCACCTGCTTTACTCCATCGCGAAGGGGGTCGAGGACATACACGCCCTGGGCGAGTACCACGGGGACCTCCATGACGACAACATCATCGTCAGCCGCTTCGGCCTCGAGTTCGAGGTCAAGCTCATCGACCTCTTCTACTGGGACAGGCCCAAGGGGGAGAACAGGAAGGACGACATCTGCGACCTCGTCCGGCTCTTCTACGAAAGCACCGGCGGGGCACGCCACTACGCCAGGCAGCCCCTCGCCGTACGATACATCTGCAGCGGTCTCAAGCGCTCCCTCATCCTGAAGAAGTTCCCGACGGTCTCCCGGTTGTGCCGGCATCTGGAGACGATGGAGTGGTAGGGGCGCCCCTCCTCGTTCCGTCGGCCCTGAGCGCCCGCTTGCCCTCCGCGCGGTTGTCGAAGAATCGCGTCGTCGGGTAGGCGAAGTCGATGTCTTCCCGCGCTTCGAAGGCGGACAGGATGTCCTCCCAGATCGCCTGCTCCGTGCCGCGCCGGTTTCTCGGTTCGCAGAGATACCTGATTGTGAGGAGAACGCCCGAATCCTCCACGGAGAGGTACACGGTCGGGGTGAGCTTCCTGTAGAAGATCATGAACCTGCGGGCCGCCTCCCTCAGGCGCCTCTCTGCCACCTCGCTCATTGAGGCCGCGTGCCGCGTGCCGATGTCGAGGAGGATGTCCCGGGCCTTGCGCCAGTCGCTCTCGAATGTGATGAGAACCGGGATCTCGTTCCAGATGTACTTGAAGCCCTTGCTGTAGTTGGCGACGGCTTCCGTGAAGACCTTGCCGTTGGGTATGTGGATCACCCTGCCGGTGCTCTGGTCGGCACCCACCCAGTTGCCGATCTCCAGCAAGGTGAACTGGAAGACGCGGATGTCTATGACGTCGCCGGCGTCGGCTCCGATTTGAACGCGGTCCCCGACCTCTAACGGACGCCGCCAGACGATGAAGAGCCATCCGGCGAGATTGGACAGCGGGTCTCTGAGGGCGATGGCGATTCCAGCGGAGACGAGGCCGAGGAAGGTCGCCAGCGACTGAAACCCCCTGAACCAGACGCGGCCGAGGATGAGTGCTCCGATGAGAAACGCGAGGTAGCCGGACAGCTTGCGTGTCCTGTAGCGCGTGTACACGTCGTCGATCTTCGGGATTACAAGGCGGGTCATGAGGTTGTGGAGGATGTAAAGCACGAGCACGGTGATGCCGCTTATGATGACCCTGGTCGCGCTGTCCGGACCTATGCCGAGTGTGCCCTGCAACCACAGGCTGATGTGCTCCACGAACGGCTCCTTTGCGTACGCGGGGCCGACGCCGCCCGGCTTTTCCTATTCCATCTGCGAGATGGTTTTCTCCGCGAG
>JALGWA010000359.1 GCA_025774425.1 bacterium | reverse complement strand
AATCACGAGGGACATTCCGGAGTGGCACGCCGTGTCGCGTGCGGCGGAGGTCATCTCCTCGGGGGGCATAGTCTCCTTCCCGACGGACACCGTCTACGGACTTGCGGCGAGCATCTTCTGCGAGCAGGCGATCTCGGACCTCCGGCGGATCAAGGACCGGCGGGCGGATGAGCCGTTCGTCGTGATGGTCGGCGACGCCGGGTGGGTGTCGGAGCTCGCCGCGGGAATCACCCGCACTCACCGGCGCTTGATGGCGGAGCATTGGCCGGGTCCGGTGACCATACTGTTCGAGGCGTCGAGGGCGGTCCCGGCCTGTCTCAGGGGCGGAGCGGATACGATCGCCCTGCGCGTTCCCAACGATACGCTCAGCCAATGCGTGCTCGGCGCCTGCGGGGTTCCGCTGGCCGTGCCGAGCGCGAACCCGCGGGGACGGGCGCCGGCGGTTTCGGCGGGTGAGGTGCTGGAGAGCTTCCGGGGAAAGATCGCGCTCCTCCTGGACGGCGGGACGATAGAGAACGCCGCGCCTTCGACCATCGCCGCGGTGAGGTCGGGCCGGGTCGTGGTGATGCGCGCGGGCAGGGCGCAAGTGGCCGGGAGGGTGCCGTGAAGAAGAGGTTCTATGTCATGTTCGTCTGCTCGGGCAACACCTGCCGCAGCCCCCTGGCCGAAGCGATCCTGAGGAGCGAGATCGGAAGGCGCGGAATAGACGGCGTCTGCGTCTCCTCCGCAGGCGTTTCCGCCGTGGAGGGCTCGCGCGCGGCGGAGAACTCGAGAACCGTCGCCCGTGAGCTCGGTGCATCCCTCGGAGGGTTCAGGTCGAGCCCGCTGACGGCGAGAAAGGTGGCCCTGGCGGACCTCATTCTGACGATGGAGGCCAAGCACAAGCATGCCATCCTCGAGAGGTGGCCAGGCGCCGCCGGCAAGGTGCACGTGATAACGGAATTCTCGGGGAGCGGGGGGCGCGGCATCGCAGACCCGGTCGGCGGGCCGCTCGGCGCGTACCGCCGATGCGGCCGCGCGCTCAGGGCCGAGGTCGAGAAGATAATCCCCAAGGTGAGGAAGTCGGCTTCGAGGAGGAGGAAATGAAGATTGGCATAGGCAGCGACCATGCGGGTCTCGAGCTCAAGGAGAAGCTGAAAGCGCATATCGAAGCGACCGGGGCCGAGGTCCGGGACTTCGGAACTTCGGGACCGCAGTCGGTCGACTATCCGGACTATGCCGTCGCGGTCGGGGAGGCGGTGGCGGCCGGAGAATGTGATTTCGGCGTGCTCGTCTGTTCGACCGGGGTGGGAATGAGCGTGGCCGCCAACAAGGTCAAGGGCGTGAGGGCAGCGCTCGTGTGCAATGTCGAAGCGGCGGTTCAGAGCCGTTCGCATGTCGACTGCAACGTGATCGTATTCGGGCAGAGATTCTGCGAGATAGGGGCGGCGCAGGCGGCCTACGACGCCTGGATCGGGACTTCTTTCGAAGGCGGAAGGCATGAGCGGAGAGTCAGGAAGATCACAGACTATGAGAACAGGTGAGGCGCGCGTGCGCCCGAGCTGGGACGAATACTTCATCTCGATAGCGAATTGCGTCAGGGAAAGGTCGACGTGTCTGCGCAGGCGTGTGGGTGCGATAGTCGTGAAGGACAAGAGGATACTCGCCACGGGTTACAACGGACCTCCTTCGGGATTCAAGCACTGCTCTGAAGTCGGCTGCATAAGAGTGGAGGAGGGCGTCCCGCGGGGTGAACGCCACGAGCTCTGCAGGGGCATACACGCCGAGCAGAACGCCATCGTACAGGCCGCGGCCTTCGGCGTCAGCATCAAGGATTCAACCGTGTACTGCACCCATTTTCCCTGCGCCCTGTGCGCCAAGATGATGATCAACGCGGGCGTGAGGCGCATAGTGGTGGCGCAGGACTATCCAGACGATCTCTCCAAGAGGCTTCTCGAGGAGGCTGGAATAGAAGTGACGCACCTCCCCTGATGCGGTTTCTCGGGTATTTTGAGATTTAGTTGCAAGACCTGCCCCAAAAGCCCGAGTTTTGGGCAATTCCCGCCGATTTTAAAAAAAGGCGTGACAACCCCAATATGTTGGGTGTAACTTGCGTTCCGGCCCAACATATTGGAGTAAAAAGCATGAAATGTCCATCATGCGGCTATGAGGAAGACAAAGTCGTCGATTCGCGCTCCATCAAGGATTCCACGGTGACCAGGAGACGCCGCGAGTGCATGAGCTGCGGCCACAGATACACGACATACGAGTATATCGAGCCGGCTCAGCTCATGGTGATCAAGAGGGACGGCAACAGGGAGGAGTTCCAGCGGGAGAAGATCCTGAGGGGAATAGTGAGCGCATGCGGCAAGCTGCCCATTCCCCGCGAGAGCATGGAGACGGTCACCGACAACATCGTCGCCGAGCTCAGGGCGGAGTTCCGGAACGAGATTCCCTCGAGCGAGATCGGGGAGAGGGTGATGATGCACTTGCGCGAGCTCGATGAAGTCGCCTACGTGAGATTCGCTTCCGTGTACCGGAAGTTCGAAGATATAACCGAATTCATGGATGAACTCCGCACATTGGTTAGAGAAGCAAAAACCAACCGGGCGGTGAACACACCTGGAGGTTGACAGGATGGAGCCTACTACCAGCGGGATCGAAGAGGAGCGGCGTGTCGGACTGGCGGGTGACGACCACG
>JALGWA010000358.1 GCA_025774425.1 bacterium | reverse complement strand
TGGGCCTCGACCACCGCGCGGAGCTCGGGCAGAGAATAGTCCCCCGTCACCGCGAGAAAGAGGATAGGTATCTGCTCGGTGGAGAACTTGAACACGAACGGCTCCTCGGCGTCGTCCGGCAGGAAGGGCTTGACGAAGTCGACGCGCTCCCGGACATCCGACGAGGCGACGTCCATGTCCTTGCCCCACTTGAACTTCACCATGACGAGCGACATGCCCTCGCGCGAGGAAGACGTGACCTCGTCGACGTCCTCTATGGCGGCGACCGTCTCCTCGATGGGCCGCGTGACCAGGGTCTCCATGTCCTCGGGGGAGACGCCCTCGTAGGTGGTGACTACGGTTACGGTGGGAAAGCTGATGTCGGGATAGAGGTCCATGCCGATGTTGAGGGCGCTCACGACCCCGATGGCGAGGACGGCGACGTACACCATCAGGAAAGTCACCGGCCTCGAAACCGATCTCTCGGGAAGCCCCATTCCTTGTCTCTCTTCTCCCGCCGGGCCCCTAGCCGCCCAGAACCGCGCGCCGGGCCTCTATCTCCGTCCCGTCCCTCACGATATTCTGCCCGGCGACTATGACCCGATCGCCGGGGCGGAGCCCTTCGATGACCTCGAAGTAGTCCTTGTTGGAAAGCCCGAGCCGGACCTCGCGCTTCCTTGCGACACCGCCCTCGGCGACGTAGACGGCGGTCTCGATCTCCGCGCCGCGGTCGGAGAAGATCTCGCTGAGCGTCGCGTTCCTCGGCATGAGAACGGCGTCGTCGTGAGTCTCCACGACCAGCTGCACGCGGGCGAACATGCCCGACCTCAGCTTGCCGTCGGCGTTGTCCATCAGGATCTCGGCGCGCGCCGTCCCCGTCGACGCATCGACGATCGGCCTCAAGTTGGTGACACGGGCCGTGCGCGTCTGCCCCGGGAAGGCGTCGAACTCTATCCTCGCCGGCATCCCCAGCTTGACGAGGGGGTAGTCCTTCTCGAGGACGCGGATCACGACCTTGACGGATGTGTCGTTTATGACCCTGATCAGGGGAACCTGCTGGGTCACGTAGGCCCCCCGGTCAACGTACCTGACGGCGACCCTGCCGGCGATCGGAGAGGTGACGGGATGGGGTTCGAACTTCATGCCGGTGACCTCGGGGTCGATGGTCATGACCGTCTGTCCCTTTCTCACCGTGTCCCCCTCCCTGACGTGCACCTTGACCACCCTGCCGGCGGTCTTGGGAGTGACGTCGATCTCCTCCACCGCTTCGACCCTGCCTGTGTATCTCAGCACTTTCTCGATTTCGCCGGTGACGACCGGGGCTACCGCGACGACGATGGCCGTCCGTGCCTCGGCCGCGGCGACGGCCTCCTCCTTCGCCTCCCGCTCGCTCCGTATAGAGGAAATCCTCCAGAAGACGACGGCCGCCGCGGCCGCGACGACAATGACGACAATCAACGCTCGCCTCATACCCGGGCTCCTAGTCCTTTTTCCTGTACCGGTCCAAAAGAACGCCTGCGGCTCTCATCAGCCTGGCGATCGCCACGTTGAAATCGTAAAGGGCGGTGATCTTGTTCTGCTGGGCCGTGATGTGGGCCAGCCGGGCGTCTATCACCTCGATGCTCGTGGCGAGCCCGGCCGCGTATCTCTCGTTGACGATGGCCAGGCCCCTCTCGGCCGTCTCGACGTTCTTCGCCTGGCTCTTGAGGGCCTCCCTGGCCGCCTCGGCGTCCAGGAGCGCGGAGCGCACCTCGAGCTGTATGGCCCGCTCGAGGTCGCGCTCGGCGATATCGGCCTGCTTGACCGCCGAGTGCGCCTGCGACACGCGCGCCCTGGTCCGGAGCCCGTCGAACACGGACCACCTGAGGACCAGGTAGCCCGCATACGAGTCCTGCCAGGCCTCACGGCCGAGGGTCAGCTCGTTGGATCGTACGTCGTATGTGCCCTGCAGCGCGAAGGTCGGCCGCCAGCCCGACTTGGCGAGCGTCACCGATTCCCTCGCGATCTCGGCGCGCTTCTTCGCCAGACGCATCTCGGGGCGGTTGGCGAGGGCGACCTCGACCGCCTCGTTGGGATCGATTTCGTAGTCCATTTCCTCCAGAACGCCGACGAAGTCGATGTCGGCGTCGGGCTCGAGCATCATGTAGTTCTTGAGGGCGAGCTCGCTCACCTCGAGGAGGTTCCGGGCGCGGATCAGCGTGGGTCTCAGGTTGACGACCGCGACCTCCGCGCGCATGACGTCGTACTCGGACACCTCGCCGGCCTTGTAGCGGGCCTGGGTCACCCTGTAATGCTCCTCCGCGTTTGCGATCGCCTCCTTGGCGACGGCGATTGCCTGGCGCGCGGCGAGCACTCCGTAGAACTTGACCAGCACGGCGAGGGCGAGATTGGCCTCCGTCGCCTCGAGATCGGCCTCGGCGATCTCGCGCGAGTACTTGGAGATCCTGTATGAGCTCGATACGGCCCCGCCGGTGTAGAGGGGCTGCGTCAGCGTGGCGCTGAAGGCGTAGTCCAGGGTGAAGTCGATCTCGAACTCCTGCATTCCCCCGCCGGGGCCCGGCAGCTGCACGCGCTGGGTCTTCTCGGCGAAGTTGTAAAGCCCGTTGAGGTCCAGCTTGGGAAGGAAACCGGCCCTGGCTTCGGGTTGACCTCGAGCGCCCTCAGGACGCAGTCCCGAAGCGTCATCTCGCGTGCGTCCGCCGCGGGCGCGAGACATGCGGCGGCGCAAGCGACTCCCGTCACCAGAAGCGAAACCAACCGTCCCATCTTCTCGATTCCTGCCTCCCTCCGAGCCGCGGGTCTACCAAGGGGACAAACCGCGCGGGGCGGCGGAGGAACCCGTCGCGTCTTTCCCGGTAGGTCGGACTGCCGGGTTGTTTGCGCGAACCCCACATGGTTAGACAACCCGGCGGGCGGGTCTAATCCATGAAAGAATCGGCCCCGAGCAATGAAAATGGCGGGGCCGACGGGACTCGAACCCGCGACCTCTGGCTTGACAGGCCAGTGTGCTAACCAAGCTGCACCACGACCCCGCGCATCTCACTGGCAATACCCGTTCAGCGGCA
>JALGWA010000357.1 GCA_025774425.1 bacterium | reverse complement strand
TGACGAGCGCCCTCGTGTCCTTGGGGAAGCAGGAGCCGCCGTAGCCCGCCCCCGCGCGGAGGAACCTCGAACCGATCCTGCTGTCGAGGCCCATGGCCTTGGCGACGACCGTGACGTCGGCGCCGAACTCCTCGCAGAGGTTGGCGATCTCGTTTATGAATGATATCTTGGTCGCGAGAAAGGCGTTGGACGCGTACTTGATCATCTGCGCCGTGTTGACGTCGGTGATGACGACCGGCTTGTCCTGGAGTATGAGCGGCCTGTAAATCTCCGTCATCACCTGCTTGGCGCGCTCAGTCGGAGCCCCGATGACGATGCGGTCCGGCTGCATGAAGTCTTCGACGGCGGAGCCCTCGCGCAGGAACTCGGGGTTCGAGACGACGTCGAAGTCGCAAGCCGACGATGAATTGTCCCTGATCACGCGCTCGACGACGGCGCTCGTCCCGGCGGGCACCGTGCTCTTCAGGACGATGACCTTGTAGTCGTTGAGGTTCTTGGCGACGCTCTTCGCGACCATCTCGACGTAACGCAGGTCGGCCTTGCCGTCCGCGCCCATGGGCGTCCCCACGGCGACGAAGACCACCGAGGAGTCCTCTATGCCGCAGTCGATGTCCGTCGAGAACGTCAGTCGTCCCCTTCCGATGTTTCTCTTGACGATTTCCTGAAGCCCCGGCTCGTAGAACGTCATCTCGCCGCGCTTCAGCTTCTCGATCTTCTCCGCGTCGATATCGACACATCTTACCGTGTTTCCGAAGTCGGCGAGGCATGCGCCGGTCACGAGACCGACGTATCCGGTGCCGACGACACAGATGTTGAGCATCGACCACCCCCGGGATAGTCCCCTAGGTCATTTCGGCCGTAAGCCGACTCGTCATAAGAACATACTCGAAGCGAACGGCCTAGTCAAAGGGGAACTGCCGCGTGCCCGGCGGGTTTCCGCGCGGCGCTAACTCCACACGAGCCAGATGAAGGCGCCCCCGGCGAGCGTGGCCGCCAGCGTGAAGGGGAGGCCGATCTTCACGAACTCGCCGAAGCCGACCTTGACGCCCTCGCGCGCCAGGTAACCGACGGCGACGATGTTGGCGGCGGCGCCTATCGGGGTGATGTTGCCGCCGAGGCAGCTGCCGACGAGCAGCCCGAGCGGGAGAAGATATACGGAACCGCCCATGCGCCCGGCGAGCAACGCCGTCACGGGAAGCATGGCCGAGACGTAAGGCACGTTGTCGACGAAGGCGGAGACGAGAAGCGAGAACCAGAGGATGATGTTATAGCCCGCGAAGAGGCTCGAACCCGCCGCGACCTGGACGGCGTCGGCGATTCTCTCGACCAGGCCGGCCCTCTCGAGGACCCCCACGAATATGAAGATGCCGACGAGGAAAAGGGTGGTGTCCCAGTCGATGCGCCTCACGGTCTCCTGCGCATAGTCGTAGGCCGTCCGCCCGTATGTGTGTCTCCGCTCCCAGAGCTTGGCCGCCGCCCCGAAGGCCAGGCACACGGCGCCGGCGAGGAACCTGAACCCGGGATCGAAGACCGGCGAGACCGCCAGGGCGACTATCATTCCCACGAGCAGCCAGGTCGGCGTCCAGCTCTTGACCTCGACACGCCTGGGCTCGCAGACGGGCTGCCTGTACTTCCTGAACATGAAGTAGAGGACGGCGAGCGACGCGACGGCGCCGACCTCGACGGCGAAAAAGATACCGGGCCGGCCGTCGAGCCAGAAGAAGTCGTTGAAGCTCAAGCCGTAATGCGCCGCGAGCAGCATGCTCGGCGGGTCGCCTATCAGAGTCGCCGTGCCCTGCAGGTTGGACGAGATGGCCACGGAGATGAGAAACGGCGCCGGCGAGACGTCGAGCCGCCTGGCCATCTCGACCGCTATGGGCGCGAGGATGAGCACCGTGGCGACGTTCTCGACGAAGGCGGAGAGGAAACCCGACAGGGCCGCGACGACGACGACGGCCTTGCCGACCGTCCCCGCTCTCTTTATGAGGGCCTCGGCGAGCCGCGCGGGGACGAGCGAAAAAGTGAAGGTCTCGGCGACGAGCAGGCTTCCCACGAAGATGCCGATGACGTTCCAGTTGACGTCGCGAAGGGGCTGGAGGGCGTGCGCCCAGTAAGGGTCCCGGGCGACCAGGAAGTTGTAGGCGGCGAACAGGGCGACGCCGACCCAGACGACCGGCGCCCTCTTGTCCTTCCGGAAGCTCAGGGCGACATAGGTCGCGACGAAGATTACGGCAACAAAGACGATCGTCGTCAATCCGCGATTCCTTCCGCTCCGGGCACAGCGGCTAGAAGCATAGCACCGGGACGGGCTTCAATACAAGAGGCGCTTGGCCCCGCTCAGCGGAGCAGGGCGACCTTTGCGCGGCGGGTCTCGCCGCCGGAGACGACCTCGACCAGGTAGATGCCGGCGGCGACGGGCAGGCCGTCCTGGTTGAGACCGTCCCAGGTAACCGTCGCCGGCCCCGTCGCGGCGCGGACGGGCAGCGTCCTCACCAGCCTTCCGGAGGTGTCGAAGATCCGGACGTCGGACTCGGCCGCGGCCGGAGAGAAAGAGAACTCCACCTTCCCCATCGCGGGGTTGGGAAGGATGGCGAGACCGGGCGGCCTCTCGGGCTCGGGGTCCACCGCCCCGGAGCCCGACCGGAGAACGAGCCTGAAGCCGACCGTCTCCGCGGCGTACG
>JALGWA010000356.1 GCA_025774425.1 bacterium | reverse complement strand
CACGGCCCTCGCGGCGACCTCCTTGCCGGACCCGCTCTCGCCGAGGATCAACACGTTCTCCACCGACTCACCCGCTATACGGATTCTCTCGAAGACCTCGCGCATGCGCGGGCTTATTCCCACCATACCCGGTATTCCGGCACCGCTCTCCAGCCGCCCCCTCAGGGCGCGGTTCTCCATCTCCACCGCGCGCTTGGCCTTCCGAAGCTCCCCGTAGAGGCGGGCGTTCTCCATGGCGACGGCCGCATGGTCGGCGAAGGCCATGAGAAAGTCCACATGGCTCCGGTTGAAGTGGCCCGTCGACGTCCGCGTGTCCTCGTATATGGCCCCGACGATGTCGTCCCGGATCCTGAGCGGGACCGCGACGAGGGAGCGGATGTTGAAGGCGACGACGCTCTTGTTGTCCTTGAGCCTCGGATCGGCCAGGGCGTCCACGGAGATGATCGGCTCTCCGGTTTTCAACACTTCCCTCACAACGCTTTCGCTGATCTCCCTGGCCGTCTCCAGGTTGTCGCGGCTGATGTTCCTCGCTGTGACTATCCTCAGCCCGCCGTCCTGCGCGAGCAATATGAAACCGCGCTCGGCCTTCGTCGTCTCGATCGCGAGGTCGAGTATCACTTCGAGCAGGTCGTCGAGCTCAAGGTAGGAGTTCACCGTCTTCGCGACTCTCATGAGCGTCTCGAGTTCGGCGTGCGCGGGCGAGACGCCGGTCTTGACGCCGAGCCTCTCGAGGAGCTTGCGCGCCCTCCTGAGTTCGTGACCGGCCGATACGCCTTCGAAGATCTCCGCTGCCTCCGACGCCGCCTTCACGGCGGCCCGCCTGTCGTGTTCGATCTCGAGCTCCGCTCTCGCGAGCAGCGTCCGCCCGAGCTCGAAGCGCGATCCGAGGTCGCGCAGCGCCTCCTCGCTTCGCCGGACCTCCTCGAGACCGCTGGACCTGTCGCGCCCGCCGAGCACCAGCCCGAGCGTGCGGCGGCAACAGGCCTGCTCCAGCCTGGAGCCGATCTCCCCGGCGACCTCGAGGGCCTCGCGCGCGGCCTCAAGCGCCTCGTCCCCGCGCCCCAAGCCGGCGAGCACGTCGGCGCGGCGGCGCTTCGCCACGCAGACTTCGTTGGGCGCACCGATGTCGGTCGCCATGATCTCGGTCCGGGCGAGCAGATCCAGGGCGCCCTGCAGGTCGCCGAGCGCATGCTTGATCTCCCCGGCCAGGCCGGCGGCTTCGACGTGGATCAGGCCGTCGCCGACGGCGTCGGCTTCGCCGATCGCGTTTCCCGCCTCCATCATCGCCCTGTCGAGCTCGCCCCGCTCGAAATGTATGAAGGCGAGGTTGAGGTGGGTCCCCGCGAGCCCCGTGCGATCGCCGAGGGATTTCTTGATCTCGATGCTCTTCTCGAACGACTTGACGGCCTCGTCCCAGCGTCCCATGCTCCGTAGCACCAGTCCGATGTTGTTGAGCGTGCGCGCCTTGCCGCGCCGATCACCGGCGCGCCGCCTGAGCTCGAGGCATTGCCTGTGGTAGCGCAGCGCATCCTCCCACTCGCTCGTCGTCCAGGCCGATACCCCGAGCGTGCTGTAGGCCTGGGAGAGCTCGCCGTATTCCGCCCCGCCGGCCAGCAAGTCGATCACGTGCCGCGCATGCAGCCTGGCCTTGGCGTGGCGGCCGAGCCTCATGTTTATCCAGGCGAGGTCGTTCTCGATCCGCGCGAGCACCTCGGGCCGGCCCTCGGTCCGTGCGCTTCGAAGAGCCCTCGCGTAGTACCGGAGGGCAAGGTCGTGCCGGCCCTGGAGTTCGTGAAGATAGCCGAGTTTGCGGATGATCCGGCTCTTGCCGCTCTCGGGACTCCTGGCGAGCGCCCGCCTGTAGAGTGTCCTCGCCCTGCCGTAATCGGCGGTTTCCTTCATGACATCCCCGGCCGTGACCAGCATATCGACGACTTCGGCCGCCGGGGCTTCGTATTTCTTGAGATTCTTGAGGGCCCGCTCGACATGCGCCGCCGCGGCGTGGAACTCGCCGCCCGACACCGCCGCCTCCGCCGCCTTCATGGAACGCTCCACGGCGGCGGCGTGGTCTCCGACGAGATCGTACAGAGCGGCCAGGGCCGCATCGTCGTCCGGTCGTCGCTTGAGGAGAAAGTCTACGGCCTTGCCGGCGATCTCAACGGCCCGCCGGCGCGGCAGGCCGCGTCTCGCGGCCGCCGCGACCCACGGGACGACCCGGTGGCACACGCGCTCTCCCCGCACGACGCTGTCGATGAGCCCAAGCCGCCGGAGGTCGAGAACGCCCCTCGCCGTACGGCTCCTGCTCAGCCCGGACATCCTGCCCAGGAGTTCGAGGTCGCAGTCCATGCAAAGGTGGGCCATGATGCCGAGCAGTCTGCGGTCGGCGGGCTTGAGGCTCGCGACGAGGTCCGCGTACGCGGCATGCACATGCGCCGGGGGCTTCCCGACGCGCCCGCGCTGATACACCCACTTGCCGACTCCCCTGGTCAGCCTGCCGTCCGCCACCATGCCCTCGAGGATGATGCGCGCGAGGCCAGGATTGCCGCCCGACAGGTGAACGACATCGGCGACGAGACCCTCCGGCGGCGGCCCGCCGCCCAGGGCGCTCGCTACCATCCCGTCGACGGCCTCGGGCTCGAGCGGGCCTATCTCCACGAGATCGGTGGCTACGCGCGCGCATTCG
>JALGWA010000355.1 GCA_025774425.1 bacterium | reverse complement strand
GCGGCGGAAGAAGATCGCGCCGAGGCTGGAGAAGCCCCTGCAGGTGCTGCCGGAGATATACGCCGCCCTCGTGCTCGGGACCAGGGACTACGTGCGGAAGAGCGGTTTCAGGAAGGTGGTCATCGGCCTCAGCGGCGGGATCGACTCGGCCCTTGTCGCGGCCGTGGCCGTGGACGCGGTCGGGAAGAAGAACGTCGTGGGCGTCTCCATGCCTTCGCGCTATTCGTCCGACCACAGCGTTACCGACGCCCGTGCGGTCGCAAAGAACCTCGGGATAAAGCTCGTCAAGATAGGGATAGAACCCATCTTCAGGTCCTATCTCGACACGCTCGCGCCGGTCTTGAAGGGGTCGAAGCAGGACGTGACCGTGGAGAACATCCAGGCGCGCATAAGGGGCAATATCCTCATGGCGATAGCCAACAAGGACAACCGGCTCATGCTCGCCACGGGCAACAAGAGCGAGCTCGCGGTGGGCTATTGCACCCTGTACGGCGACCTCGCCGGGGGATTCTCGGTCCTCAAGGATGTCCCCAAGACCCTCGTCTACCATCTCGCCCGCTACAGGAACAGGAAGCGCAAGAAGGTGTTTCCGGAGAGTGTCTTCACGAAGCCGCCGTCGGCGGAGCTCCGCCCGGGCCAGAAGGACGAGGACGCCCTGCCGCCGTATGACGTGCTCGACCCCGTTCTCGGGATGTATGTCGAGGAGGACATGTCCATAGACCGCATCGCCAAGGAAGGTTTCAAGAAGTCGCTTGTCGTCCGGATCGCCAATCTCGTCGACGCCAGCGAATACAAGCGCAGGCAGGCGCCGCCCGGGGTCAAGATAACGCCGAGGGCTTTCGGCAGGGACAGGCGCATGCCGATCACCAACCTCTACCGCGTGTCCGCCCGCAGGGGGGGCAAGATCCTCTAGGGCGGCCCGGGCCCCGGCCGGGGCGGCCTGCTCTTGCCGCGCTGGATCTCCACCTGGTTGACCTGTCCCGGAGAGAAGGCGGATTTCATCGCCTGGGCCACCCTGTTGATGTCGGCGTCCCTGTTGGACGAGTATATGTCCACGGCGATGAAAGAGTACTCCGGCCAGGTGTGAATGGTTATGTGGGATTCCGCGATCATGGCGATACCGGATATACCGAAGGGCTCGAACTGGTGGATGAGAACCTTGAGCAGCGTGAGATTGCCCTTGTTGCAGGCGTCGGTCAGGGCGGACCTGATCGCGTCGGGTGAGTTGGTGTTGTTGGCCTCCCACATTTCCAGGATGATGTGCTTTCCGATTGCGGGTCCGGCGGGTCCCGTGCCTTGCTCCATCACACCTCCTTCGTCGTCCCGCAGGACTCGTCGTCTTCGAATATCGAGCCGCGCGTCCGCCCCGTCTGCTTGGGAGCGAATCCCGCGAGCGCCTCCAGTCTGACCAGCGCCGAGTTGAACCATGTCACCCGCGGCGTTCGCTTGAACGGTTCCAGCCCGTAACCCTTGGTCTGCTTCGTGAGCCCCGTCCAGTTGTCGTAGTACGCGTAGCCGGGGAGTATATGCGTTATCGCCAGCGGGTAGGTTTTCAAGAGCCAGCGCTGCAATGCGCTCCACTTGGCGTAGGACGCCTCTATGGTCGTCAGCCCGAAGTAGCCCGCCGCTCCCTCCCCCGCCCGCAGGGTGTAAAGTGCCCGGCTCAGGAACATCTTGAGGCCGGGCATGGTCTCGGACGGGTCGGTGACGAATGTGTCGAAGCGGCCCTTGTACCGGGCGGGAAGCGGGTCCCGGAGGTCCCAGCGCAGCGCCGTCAGCGGCAGGCCGAGCTCGTCCGCGACCTCGCCTATGAAGGCGACGAGCCTTTCGTCGATCTCGAGGACGGTGACGTGCCTGGGGGCGGCGGCCAGG
This sequence comes from bacterium, assembly GCA_025774425.1. Lineage (GTDB taxonomy): Bacteria > Arandabacterota > Arandabacteria > Arandabacterales > JALGWA01 > JALGWA01. The sequence goes on along the minus strand of JALGWA010000355.1, from coordinate 811 downwards.
CACAGGGCGACGGATACGAGGTCGTCGTCGCCGAGGACGGCCACGCGCTTGCCGCCCGCATCGCCCATCCTAGCCATGAGGCTCACGCGCCGGAAAACCGAGTTCAGGGTCATGAAGCCCTGGTCGTAGAGCGTCGTCGTCCGCGGCCGCCTGCGAACGACCTCGGCGAACTGCTTCCGTGCGGCCTCGACCCGCCCGGGTATCTCCTCCGCCGGCAGCAGGTCGGCCTCTCCGACGAGTCGCATTCCGCTTCCCGTGAGCAGGACGTCGGTCTCGGTGATCGAGATCAGACCCTTCCGCACAAGGCTCTTGAGCGTCCTTATGAAGTGCGGAAAGTCGACCTTGGCGTGCCCGGCGACGCGCCAGGGGTCGGATGAGTTGAGTATCTCTCCGAGCACCTTCTCTTCGTTCCGGCTGATCCTGGCCAAGCCATACCCCCTGAGACGGTACGGATCGCCGCCGGTCATTCTAGCAGGTCGGCACCGCCGCTACAAGCGGCATTGTGGGCGCGGCCGCCGGCCGAGGCGCGCGTTTTTCGCTTGTCCAACCGGGGCGGTTGTGGTTTAATACTCGCGACGTTGTCGCAAGAGGGCTATGCCCGATTCGAGTCTTCTACACGGGGCTACCGGCACCTGGCGGGGAGGTGATGGTAATCCAGTCCTGTGCATTCCCACCTTTTCTCCAGAGCCGGATTCCAGCAAGGGGGTGACGCCTATACGCCGTTCTTGTCTTGCTCACTCGGCATAGAGAGTGAGATACGTGCTGAAAAGCAGCGCACTCTTCAACTTCGAGGGTCTTCAAGGAGGCGGAG
>JALGWA010000354.1 GCA_025774425.1 bacterium | reverse complement strand
GAAGATGTAGCCCCCGGCGGCGTCTGGAACCGCAACCAGCCAGCGTGTGAATTGCCAGTACTTCGCGTCCTCTATGAAGAAGTCGTCGTCCCGGTCCACCGTGAGGGCGATCTTGGCGTCGATGTCCATTTCGCGAAGCATGTCGTAGAAGGCACAGCAGATTTCCGGCGAGGAGCCGTAGCCGCGCTCTATGACGTGGCTCGCGCAGCCGATTCCCTTTCTCTTCTCGCCCGAATCGTCGATGTCGAGGTTGGTGATGTTGGCGTTGAACCACGCACAGGCGTTCCTGACCTTCTGCGAATCACGGGTGTAATGCAAGAAGGTCTTCGCTTTCTCATAGACGTAGTCGTCGTACGAGGTGAAGTCGCCGACGTTCCTGTAGACCCCCTGGCATATGTCTCCCCAGTAGACCGACGCCGGTCCGGGCTCGGCGTAGTAGTGGTGGAGCTGCCACTTGAGCGAGACGGCCGGCGGGCAGAACGGTTCCGATTCGAACGCCGGCACATCGGAGATGGTGAACACCAGTTCGCGGGTGTCCTTGAGCGACGGGAGGCGCTGGACGTCGACCTTGTCCTCGGCGTGGAGCACGATGAAGTTGGGAGCGACGTCGCGTCCGAAGGCCCTGAACTCGGTGCCCTTGAGCCCCTTGCCGCGGCAGACCTTCCAGCGGTACTCGCCCTGGAGCATGTATACGTCCTTCTGGATCATCCAGCGGTGGGGCGGCCCGTTGAGACGATACTTGAAATAGTACTCCACTATGCAATCGTCGGACACCGCCGGGATGGAGAAGGCTTTCCGCTTCACCTTGAAGTCCTTGGTGACCACGACCTCCTTCTCGTGCACCTGGCCCTTGTCGAGCTCGTAAACTGTGCCGTCACGGTGCACCGTCCTTCCTTTGATCTCCTCGATCTTCTGGTCCTTACCCAGGTAGTCCGAGAGGACGTCGCCCCACTTTCGCCCTTCGGCGCTGAGTATCCTCACGCGCCTGTAAAGGGTGTAGTAGGACCTCTCCTTCTTGATCAGGTCTTCATCGTCGACGGTCACCTTCTCGAAGATGATGACGGCGTCATGGATGCCCCTGCCCGGGTCCTCGACGATCTCCCAGTCGGCCTCTGTGATAGGCGCCCACCTGAAGTCCGACCCCGCCGTCACAGGCGACGCCGCCAGGCAGGAAAGAAAGCACGCCAGTATTGCTGCCGGTATCCTGTTCACTCTTCCGACTCCTCCTTGCTCTCGCCTGGCCGGGGCGGGCGCTCCCGGATGCAGCGCGGAAGCGGCCGCATATACAGTCACTCCGCGCCGCCCGTGGTTCCAAGCTTACAGACTCATGGGCGGCGTATCATAACGACCTGGCCGTTTATCTGGTTCAGACCCCTGGAGAAGTCCTTCGCCGAATCATAGTCCTCCGGCCAGATCAAGCGGCCGTTCCTGCGATAGACCATTCTGGTGCGCAGCGTACCGCCCTCGATGCCGGTCCGGCATGTCATGCTTGCGGCTTCGCATTCCCGCTCGGCTTCGGGCGTTTCGACCTCGGCCGTCCAGCCCGCAGGCAGCTCCCACGTGATGTCGGTCGTGGATTCCTGGGGCGGTCCGAACCACACGGGGAACCTGCGTTCCTCGGCGGTGAGAACAGGCACCTCCGAACTCCGGAATATGTCCGGCCGGAGGAACATGAGTCCGCCGGCTTCCTGCACGTAGCGCCCACTCTCCATCGTGAAGGACGCCCAGGCCGAATCGCCCGCCGCGCCGGTGCTGAAACCGCTTACCGTGACCGAAGGTGCCGTCTCGGAGAGCCTGTTCGTCCAGTGGTTGATGAAGTCCTTCTGCGGGCTGGTGCGGCACGCATACTTCATATAGGCGGCAGCCCCGCCGAAATCGATGACGACCACGTCGGCGCGGATCGACCCGTCTTCGCGGAGCCGCGCCCTGGCCCTGTAGATGCGGCGGAAGTCCTCCGGTTCGGGATATGGAAGCTTGACGAGCACCGAATCCGTCTCGGCTCCGACGAGCACCCTGTTACCCTGGAGATTCCACGGCACTTGCCCCAGGCAGGTAGCCGGGTCCGTGGGATCGAAGAACAGCCAGCCGCCGACCACGGCATCTTCGAAGTCGGCGACTTCGGAGGTGTCCTCGAGCGGGATCGCCACGATGCAGTGATTGAAGGCGAACGGGCTCGGGACCCTCGGGTCCACGGGGTAATGCGAGTTGCAGAGGACAGGCGCGGCGCGTATGCCCGCCGTCTCCAGCATGGCGACCATGAGGACGGACTTGTCCTTGCAGTCGCCGTAGCGGTTGAGGAGCGTCGTAGCCGCCGGCCGCGGCTCCCACCGGTTCTTGCCGATCTCGACCGCCACGTAGCGGATCTCGTTCTGGGCGAACTCGGCTACGGCGCGCACCTTTTCCTCGAAGCCCATGCCGGCATCCACGATGCGGTCGACCTCCACCTGTATCTCCGCAGTGGGCCAGCAGGGTTCTCTGTAGACGTCGATCACCCACTGCGCCACCGCCTGCCAGTCGGCGAATTGCGCGGCCAAGTCCTTCTCGGCCGCGCCCCCGGGGTCGTAGCATGCTGCGGTAAGCCTGCGCGAGAGGAAGTACCAAGACGGCGCCAGAGGCTCATCGGGCTGGTAGGCGAGCCCGCGGGCCGTCCAAATGTAGCGGTTCTCCTCGTGCCCGAACTCGACGTCCT
>JALGWA010000353.1 GCA_025774425.1 bacterium | reverse complement strand
CGTCATGCCCGTGGATACCGTCCCGCCGGTTGCCCCGGTCGGTATGGCCCTCGATGACGGCGCGCATCAGGTCAAGGTCTCGTGGGAGGCGAACTCGGAGCCGGATCTGGCGGGCTACAACCTGTATTCGTCCGCGCAGGAGGAGGGGCCGTATGACCGGGTCAACGAAGAGCTCCTGCTCTGCCCGTGGTGCTACGATTCGCCGGTGCCCATGGAGGTCACCTATTACAGGGTGACCGCGGTGGACCAGAGCGGCAATGAGAGCGCTTACTCGCAGACCATCGGTATCTACTTCAACAACATGGGATGGCGCCGGCCGCCGTCCTCGTCCGTAGAATAGACAGCACGTGGGCTTCTCTCGGGTGTGAAGAGGCTCCCGCCCTGACAGGGCGGGAGCCCTTCGCTTTGCCTGTCGCTCTATGACGCCTGTGCCGGGACCTAGACTAGTCGGAAGAAGTCCATGAACCAGGAGCAGCCGAGTGAGTGCACTACGAATCCCCCCAGTCCGATAGCGAGCGCGATGCCTATCCTTGTCATTTCTCCGGCTCCTTCCGGATTACATGTCCCCTATCTGAGCCACCAGAAGAGATCGAGAATCGCAGGGGTGAGCCCGGACAGAAGGAAGTAGACGACGAAGTTCACGGCCTTCGCCTCCTCTCATGGTTGCCCCCCGCCAGCCGAGGGGCCTCGCGGGTCTAACCGCCACCATTCATATCGGCGGCGGATGAGGGGGGGCTTTAGCTTTTTTTCGCCGCCCACGGGGGCCGGGGAGAGGGAGCCGGGAGAGCCTTTATTCTAAGGGCCAGCGCCGTCAGGTCGTCCTGCGGCTTGCCGCCTCCGTGGCGGACGACATCGCCGTGGATCGTCTCGAGGACCTTCGAAAGGGGCACGTCGCGGGACTCCAGCAGTCTCGATATGAGGCGCTCCTCTCCGTAGAGATCGTCGTCGGGGTCGGGTTCCTCGGTTATACCGTCGGTATAGAGGAACAGGAGGTCGCCCTCCTCGACGCTGAGCGTGGTATCCTCGTAATAGGCCTCCCTGTCCATGCCTATCACGAGGTGGGTTATGTCGAGGCGGCGCACTCGCCCGTCGGCGCTCAGTATGAAGGGCGGGGTCTGGCCGGCGTTGCAGTAGTGCAACGCGCGCTGTCCCAGGTCGAGCAGACCGTAGAAGATCGTGATGAAGGCCTCGCCCGACGTCTTTTCGCACATGCTTCTGTTCAGCGCCCGGATCACTTCCGACGGCGTCTTGCCCGGGCCGGCCTCGGCGCGCAGGGTCGACTGGAGCGAGGCCATGAGCAGCGCGGCGGGGACTCCCTTGCCCGAGACGTCGGCTATGGCCACGCCGACCCGGTTCTCGCTGAGGTGGAGAATGTCGTAATAGTCGCCTCCGACTTGCTCGCTCGGGTGGTTCATTGCATGTGTCTCCAGGCCGCGTATCCTGGGGAACGTCTTGGGGAGCAGCATCTGCTGGATCCTCCGCGCCACCTCGAGCTCCCGCTCCATTCTCTGTTTCTCGGTCGTCTCCTGGTAGAGCCTGGCGTTCTCCACCGCCATGGCGACGTGATCGCAGAGCGTCTCGAGGAGCTCGATGTCGCGGCCCGAGTAGAAATCGCCCGAACGTTTGGGGCCGAGGAGGAGGAAACCGAGCAGCCTGGATTTCAGAATGAAGGGCGCGACGAGCGATACCTTCGCGCGGCTCAGCGCTTCGAGTTCGTCCCGCGTGAGATCGACGGGCCGGTTGGAGGCGCGCGTGCGCTCGAGATTGAAAGTCCCCTCCGTCCTGGTCAGGCGCCGGGAGAGGCTGCCGGTGGCCTCGAAGCGGCCGAGGACCCTGAGATCGACATTGGCGGCGAAGCATGCGCGGAAGTTTCCCTGTGTCTCGTCGTAGAGATAGATCGCGGCGGTCGAGGCGCAAAGTACTTCCGGCACCCTTATGCTGAGATAACTGCATAGACTGTCCACGCTGACCATGCCCGATATCGAATGCGCGATGCGCTTCAGTATCTTCCTGTAGTTGTAGTCTTCCTTGAAGAACATGCGGTCGATGGCCGCGCTTATCCTGCGTCTCGACGGCGAGAAGAGCAGCGTGATCACGAATATCGAAATCAGGGAGAACAGGAGGTCCGCCCTGCCCACGAACCGTGACGCCAGCCTTCCCATGCCGTAGACGACGGCGAAGTAGACCGAGGCGAGCAGGGCCGTGAGCACGGTGTATATGAGGCTCCTGCGGACGACGATGTGGACGTCGAAGAGACCGTACCTCACGATGGCGTGTCCGAAGGTCACCGGGATCAGTACGAGGGGGAAGACGGCGAACTTCTCGCCCGGTATCTCTATCTCGGGCCTTAGGCTGACGACGAGGGATATCACGACGACCGGGAGGGTCCCCGCGACCGTCCCCCACACGACAAGCCGGAGTCTCCGCTTGACGACCTCCGTGGGGGCCTTCCTGTATGAGTGCATGAAGGATATGAGTCCGAGAATGAAGTAGGCCACGAAATAGACGGCCGTGACGCTTTCGAACATCATGAGCGACCGGTTGTAGCTCATGTCTTTTTCGAACACCATGATGTTGAAGAACTCGGAGAAGACGAGAAACAGCAGGGCCGGTACGTAGATGCCGACCTCGAGCCTCGGGAACCGATTGAGCAGCGCCTTCTTCTCCGGGAATATGAGAAAGAAGTGAAGCAGCAGGGCGGGGAGG
>JALGWA010000352.1 GCA_025774425.1 bacterium | reverse complement strand
TCGGTCGGGAACGGCTCCAACCCTCATGACATAAGACTGGCGAGCGGCGACAAGGCCTACGTGACGAGGTACGAATGGAAGACCCTGCTCATCTGCCATCCCTACACGGGAGACTCGCTCGGCGTCATCGATCTGTCCGTCTTCGCGGACGCCGACGGCATACCCGAGATGGATCGCATGGAGATAGTGGACGACAGATTATTCGTCACCTTGAATTGCCTGGACAGGGCGACGTGGCTGCCCGCGGGGCCCGGCAAGATCGCCGTCGTGGACGTCGCGGCCGACACCCTCGTCGACGCCGACCCGGCGGCCCCCGGCGTGCAGCCCATCATGCTCTCCCTGCCCAATCCGTACACGGAGCTCCGCTATGACCTGTGCCGCCGCGAGCTCGTCATCGGCTGCCTCGGCGCCTGGAACCTCCTGGACGGGGGAGTCGAGGTGATAGACCCCGTGACACTGCGGTCCAAGGGCGTCGTCTCCACCGAGGTCCAGCTGGGCGGCGACGTCTCCGACGCGATGCTCTCCCCCGGGCCCCGGGGCTACGCCGTCGTCATGGATTCGACCCCCTGGCCGGACAACTTCGCCCGGCTGGTCTCTTTCGACCGGGAAACGGGACAAGTGCTCGACACGCTCTATATCCAGACCGCGGGCCAGGGAGCTTCGCTCGCGACCATCGAGCTCAGCCGCCAACGCGAACTCTATCTCTGCGACCGCGACGCCACCACCCCGCGCGTTCGCATATACGACACCCTTGCGGATACTCTCCTCGCCGCCCTCGACGTCGGCCTGCCCCCCTATGACATCGCACTCGTCCAGCCTGCATACGCGGGTGTCGATGCGCCCGCACCGCCCGCCCGCCCGGCGCCGATCCTCGCCCGGCCCAACCCGGCGCGCGGCGCGGTGACCCTGCGCTTCCGGGCGCCCGGCGGGGCGCAGCCGGGCCCGGTCGAACTGTCCATATACGATGCCGCAGGCCGCCTCGTTCGCAGGCTCGCGGCCGGCAGGAACGGGCCCATGGAGGTGGTGTGGGACGGAACGGACGAGTGCGGCCGCCGCGTGGCCGCCGGCGTGTACTACTGCCTGCTCGGACGCCGGGGAGGGGGCTCGGCGCGAGTTGTGCTCCTGCGCTAGCCGCCGCCGGCCGCTCTTGACATAGCGGCGGCCCATCCCATAGAATGGACGCGGGAGCATGGTTTGCAGGAACGGACCGCCGGGTCGGAACGCTCTCCCTGGAGCCCGGCGGCGTCCGCGCGGGCCCGATCCTCACCCGCGCAGGGCGAAAGGAGGGCCGACCCCAATGCTGCGAAGCATCGAGGAACTGATCAAGATCGCGGAAGCCGGAGGCGGCTTCAGCATGGACGCGAGCCGCTGCACGACGGACGAGGTGGTGCGGGTCGCCAGGGTCGCGGGCGAACACGGCGCCGAACTTCGAATCTCCAGGATCTGCGGCAAGTCGACGGAGGACCTCGTCAAGATCGCGGCGGCCGGCAAGGGCCACGTCTTCTTCGAGATCTAGAAGGCGTGACACCGTGCGAGCAGGGCGTGGTTCACGGCGCCGCGCGCTAGTCGCGCGGCAGAGGTTTCCCCCTTCTCTCCTCAACCCACGTATATACCGCCGGAATCACGAACAGCGTGAGCAGCGTCGACGTCGCGAGTCCGAACACCACGACTGCGGCTAAGGGTCTCTGCACCTCCGCGCCCGTGCCCCGCGCCAGTAGCAGGGGCAGAAGGCCGAGCATGGTCGTCAGGGCCGTCATCAGAACCGGGCGCAGCCTCAAGAGTCCCCCCTCCACGACCGCCTCCCCCAGGGCCAGGCCGCCGCGCCGGAGCTGATTGAAGTAGGTGACCAGTACGACGCCGTTCTGCACCGCTATGCCGAACAGGGCGATGAAACCGACGGAGGCGGGAACCGACACGTACTCGCGGGCTACGAGCAGGCCGAAGACCCCGCCGGCCAGGGCCAGCGGGACGTTTGTCAGGATTATGAGGGCGTGCCGCGCGGTTCCGAAGGAGATCCAGAGCATGAGGAAGACCAGGCCGAGGGCGACGGGGACGATGACCCCCAGGCGCCGCATGGCGCGCCGCTGGTTCTCGAACTGGCCGCCGTACTCGACGAAGTAGCCCGGCGGCAGGTCGACGCGCTCGTCGATGCGGCTGCGGATGTCCCGGAAGACGCTGCCGAGGTCCCTGCCCCTGACGTTGCCCTGGACGACCCAACGCCTCTGGTTCTTCTCCCTGTTGATCTGAATGGGACCGGTGACCCGGTCCACGGATGCGACCACGGAGAGCGGGATCAGGGCGCCGCTCTCTGCGCGCACGAGGGAATTCGCTATCGCGTCGACGCTGGCCCTGTACTCCTTCTGATACCTCACGTGTATGCCGAACCGCCTTGTATTGAGATAGATGTAATCGATGACCTCTCCGCCCACGGCCTGCTCGACGATCTCGAGTATGTCCCCGACCGTCACGCCGTAGCGTGAGCATGCCCGGCGGTCCGCGACGACCTGTATCTGCGGTTGTCCGAAGCTCTGCTCGACCGAAAGGTCGACGAGTCCGGGCACGTCGCCGATCGCCGCGTGTATCTCGGTCGCCTTGTCCCTGAGGACGTCGAGGTCTTCCCCGAACACCTTGATCGCGAGCTGCGCCTTGATGCCCGACAGCAATTCGTCGAAGGCGTTCTGTATGGGCTGGGTGAAGTTGAGACTGACGCCGGGGTA
>JALGWA010000351.1 GCA_025774425.1 bacterium | reverse complement strand
GGTCAATGAACTCGGCAGGAAGGCCTCGGCCGTGAACGTCGAGTTGCAGGAGGCCGAGAACGAGAGGATAGGCATAAGGGAGAGGATGCGCGCCGCCCGGGACAGGCTGGGAGAGGCGGTGGCCCAGAAGTCGGAGAAGCTGCAGGCCGTGGCGTCGAGGCGCGAGGAGCGCGCCGAGGCTTCGCGGGAGATCGAGGCGATAACCGCCGAGATCGCGGAGAAGACGGCCGCCCTGGACACGCTGGAGAAGGAGGCATCTGAAGCGGCGGCGAGGCTCGATGCTCTCCGCGAGAAGTCCGTGGCGTTCGCGAGGGAGAAGCTGCGGAATATCGAGGCGGAGATAGCCGCGGCGTCCAGCCTTACCGAGATCCGCGCGAGGCAGGCCCATGTCTCCGAGCTGCTCGACAAGCTGAAGAACAAGGAGTCTGCGATCGCCGCCGACCTCGAGGGGTTGAGCTCCGAGGTCGAGGCGCTCAAGTCGGAAGCCGCCGCGCTCCGTTCGGAGTCGGAGTCGAGCAGGAAGGACCTTGCGGAGGTCGCGGGCCTGGTGGCGGATCTGGCCGCCAAGATGGAGCGGATCAGGGAGGAGCGGGCGAGGCTGGCGGAGGAAGCGGCCAAGGCCGCGTCGAGGAGCGAGATCTTCAGGGAGTTGGTCGAGCGATACGAGGGATATGAAGGCGGGGTCAAGGCGCTGATGGAGACGGGTGGGGCTGAACCGTCTGTTCACGGCGTCGTGGGGGACCTGGTGAAGTGCCGCGAGGACAGGTACGAGCCCGCCGTGGTCGCCGCGCTCTCGGGTGCGCTCCAGTACGTGGTCGTCGAAGGGAGAAACAACGCCGTCGAGTCGGTGAGACTGTTGAAGAACGCGCGGATGGGACCGGCGACGATGGTCATGCTCGACAGCATACCCGGGACGCCCGGGCGCCGGGGCGTGGTGAAGGGCCGGCCGGGGGTTCTCGGCAGGGTGGCCGATTACGTCGAATGTGACGCCAGGTACCGGCCGCTCATAGATTATCTTCTCGGCGATGTCGTCATAGTCGAGGACCTGGACAAGGCCTTTTCGCTCTCAGCCGGTGACGGCGGCGATGTCGCGGGCTATGTTACGCCCGAAGGCGACGCTCTCTTCGGCGGTCACATCGTCAGGGCCGGGTCCGACGGCCACTCGCCCAATGTCCTGATCGGCAGGCGGGACAAGGTGCGCCAGTTCGCCGATGAGGCCGCCTCGCTCGCGAAGCTGGCGAAGGAGCAGCAGAGGGTCTTCGAGGAGCTCAGGGCGAGTCTCGAGGACCTCAGGGCCGAACAAGCCGGGAAAGAGAAAGCCTGCGAGGCCGTGGAGAGGGCGCTTGCGGAAAAGGAAAGGGCGCTCGAGAGCAGGATGTCCGAGTGGAAGTCGCGCGAGTCCGCCAGGTTGGAGGTCGTGCGCGAGATGAACGACCTGCGCGAGACGCTGGCCGACGTGGAGAAGAGCATGGCCGAGTACTCGGGACCCGATGGGAATATTCTTGAGGCCCAGCCCGGCCTGTTCGATTCGTCCCCCGAGGAGTCGGAACTCCACGCCAAGGTCGCCGGCCTCGGGGCGAGACTCAAGGAGACCGAGGAGGAGATCCACGCGCTCAAGTCCAAGAAGGCCCTGCTCGAAGCGAGAGTCGGCCAGATCGGCCGTGAAGTCGAATCCCTCGAGAAGCAGATCGCGGCCCTCGAGACCACAGAGACCGAGCTCGAAAAGACGCTGAAGGAGTTCGGCCTGAGGGAAGAGGCGGTCGGGGGGCGCATAGACGCCCTCACGGCGGACGCCGACCGCGTCGATGGAGAGCGCCGGCAGGCCGTCGAGCTGAAGCGCGGCATAGAGAGCGAGATCGACGAGGCGCGCAGGAAGATCAAGGACCTCTCCCGGGAGAAGGAAGAGATACTCAAGGCGAGGCAGGCGATCGAGACCGAAATCAACCTGGTCGAGGTCAGGATCGAGACCCTCAAGGAGAGGGCTCTGGAGGAATACGATGCGGACATCTCGTCGGTGGACTTCGCCGCGCTCGACGAGATAGAAGACCCCGAGAAGGAACTCGACGATCTCAAGCGCCACCTCAGGGGACTGGGACCGGTCAATCTGATAGCCCTCGAGGAGTTCGACACCGAGAAGGAAAGGCTCGATTTCCTCGAGTCCCAGCGCGACGACCTTGTCAAGGCCCGCAAGAGTCTCGATGAGGCGATAATCCGGATAAACAGGAAGGCGCGCGCCGAATTCGTCGAGATATTCGAGATCGTGCGCCGGGACTTCCGCAGGAACTTCCAGACGCTTTTCGAGGGAGGCGACGCCGATCTCCGGCTCGCGGACGAGGCCGATCCCCTGGAGTCGCCCGTCGAGATCCTGGCGCGCCCCGGAGGCAAGAAACTCGAGCACATTTCCCTGCTGTCCGGAGGCGAGCGGGCGCTGACGGCCATCGCATTCCTGTTCGCCGTCTACCACACCCGACCGAGTCCGTTCTGCCTCTTGGACGAGGTCGACGCCCCGCTCGATGACGCCAACGTCCTCAGATTCAGGAAGATGTTGACCGACCTCTCGCGGAACACCCAGTTCATCATCGTCACGCACAACAAGAAGACGATGGAGATGGCCAAGTGCCTCTACGGCGTGACGATGGAAGAGCCCGGCGTGTCCAAGATCGTCTCCGTGAGGATCGACCGCGAGTCCGAGGAAATGGAAGAACCGGCCGGGGTGGCGTGAGGAACGGG
>JALGWA010000350.1 GCA_025774425.1 bacterium | reverse complement strand
CCGGGAGGCGGACCGGTGCGGGTTCGCCCGCCCAGAAGGCCGCAGGCGATGCAAAATGCAATCGTCATTGCATCATGCGATATTCACGCGCTCGTACAGTCTCGTCGAGTACGGGGACGCCGACAGGTCCGTGCGGCCGCCGGCCTTCATCATGAGGTAGCCCGCCTCGGCGATGATGGCGCCGTTGTCCGTGCAGAACTCGGGCGGCGGCAACAGCACACGAAGGCCGGCCTCGCGGCCCGCCTCCTCGAGTCTCGCGCGAAGCCGCGAGTTGGAGGCGACGCCGCCCACGGCCGAGATCGTGCCTGCGGACACGGCGGCGGCGGCGGAAATCGTCTTGTGAACGAGGACGTCGACGACGGCTTCCTGGAAACTGGCGGCGATGTCGGACAGCATCCCCGGCGACACCCGGCCCTCGAGGCCGTCGACGTAGTACCTGACGGCCGTCTTGAGCCCGCTGAACGAGAAGTCGTACGCCTTGTCGATAACGGGCCTCGGGAAGTCGATCGCGTCGGGCCGACCGGCCTCGGCGGCGCGGTCGATCTCCGGTCCGCCCGGGTACGGCAGGCCGAGCATTCTCGCGACCTTGTCGAAGGCCTCACCCGCGGCGTCGTCCCTGGTCGCGCCGACGAGGGACATTTTGAGCCCGTCCTCGACCAGGAAGAGATGGGTGTGGCCCCCCGACGCGACGAGACTCAGGAAAGGCTCCCCGATCTCGCCGAATGAGAGGTGGGTGGCCGACACGTGCGCCTCGACATGGTCGACGCCGACTACGGGCTTGCCGGTCGCGAAGCACAGGCTCTTGACGAAGGAAACGCCCACTATCAGCGCCCCTATGAGGCCCGGGCCGAGCGTGACCGCGACCGCGTCTATCGATTCGAGGTCCGCGCCCGCATCCCTGAGCGCTTCCCTCATGATGGGGACGATCGCCTTGATGTGTGCGCGCGATGCGATCTCCGGCACGACCCCGCCGAAGCCGCCGTGTATCGCCTGGGACTGCACGACATTGGACAGCAGCCTGCCGTCTTCCAGCACCGAGGCGGCCGTCTCGTCGCAGGAAGTCTCTATTCCGAGGATTCTCATCGCGGGCGTTTCACCGGGTCATCGTATGACAAGGCCTATGTCGATCGGCGTGACCGACACGAGGTCGAAACGGTACGGCGCCTCCAACCGGGCCCGAACGACGAAGGGCTGGGTCTCCTCCTCGTCCCTCGCCGCCACCCTGCCCTCGAAACGCAGCACGTTGTCCTCGACGGACGGCGTCAGGACGACCTGCCCCTTGGGAAGGTTGCCGAGGTCCACGAGAAGCCTCACGTCCTCGGGGTGAAGCGAATCGATGTGGGAAGCGGCGCCCGATATGACGACGTCGATCGTCTCGGGCGTGAACTTGATCTTGAGCGACCTGTCGGCCACGGGCTTTATCGGGACGGCGGGAATGCCGAGCTCCTTGCGGTCCTCGATGCGGGCGCTGACCTTCACGGCCGCGGGGTCGCTCTCGACGAACGCCCAGCCGGACAGATCTATGCCGGCCTCGACGTCGTCCTTCCTCGCAAGCTGGTTTATGTCGACCGGCTCGGTCGCGACGCCTTTGAGGTCGCCGACGAGCTTCTCCGCGCCCGTGACGACGACGGCGGGCGGATCCGACTTGGGCGTCCCCACCAGCACCTTGTCACTGTCGAGCTCGCCCCTCAACACGGGTCGTACCGGGATCTCGCGCGTCGACAGCCGATCGAGCTCGACCCGTATGGCCTTCGGCTCGATGACCTCGAGCACTTCGACATCGTCCTTGTCCGGCGGGATGATCGCCTCGCCCGGGCTGACGACGTGGGTGACTATACCCTCGCCGGCCGCCGAGAGATCTATGCCGAAGTAGACATCATCGAGCTGCCACTTGAGGAACCTGCCCCTTCCCCGCACCCTTGCCTTCGCCTCCACGGGGACTTGCTCGACGAAGGTCATGTCCGTGGGCATGTTGGTATAGCGCACCGGGAGATCGACGACGACCTCGACCTCCCTCCTGCCTGCGACGTTGAACCAGATGAACAGCGAGAAGGCGAGGGCCGCGATCTTCATCCCCCAGTTCCGTCTCACGGCATCCGGAAGCGTCATCCCGCACCCTCCTGCCCGGAGTATACCGGGACACCCGGGGGCGCACAATATCTAATTCCCCCGGGGAGCGGGACCCGGGGGCGGAAGCCTATGTCCCCGGGGATCTGAGCCGGGGGGTCAGAGCCCTGTGCATTTTGAGCTCTGACCCCACGGTGTGAGCCTGAGGAGGGTGGTGTCGAGAAGAAGGCTGAGGTCCACGTTGTAGGGAAGTATGCCGAAGACGCTCTCGATCCGGCTCGACATGGCGAGGAGGGTGGACTCGTCGAAAGCGCGCGCGTGCCTCTCCATGGCCGAGACGCACCCGGCGGGCAGCGCGCCGTCCCTTATCCCCGCCTTCATGTGGATTACCTCCATCAGCCAGAAGACGATGAGTTCGAACGAAGTCCTCACCGAATCACGGAGCTTGCGCCTGTGGGTCGAACCTTCGCCGAGCACCGAGCGCGAGAAGGCGAACACGCGCTCCCACCTGCCCTCGGCCAGACCGTCCAGCAGGTCGCGGACCATGTCCAGGTTCTCCTCGATCCGCCTCAGGCCGAGTTCCAGGGCCCGGCCCGGGCAGTTTCCGGACAGCGCCGCGATGAGACCGGCCGTGTCCCCCGTGTCCCCGACCAGCGAAGCCACGGCCTCGGCCA
>JALGWA010000349.1 GCA_025774425.1 bacterium | reverse complement strand
GGACCCGGCCGGCAGACTGCTCTTCGCCGCGCAGCCGGCCGCCGGCACCGTCACGGTCATCGGCATCGACTCCGGAGATGCGTCCATCGTGGCGACGGGCGGGAGTCCGGGAGCGACGGCCGTGGACCCGCTGAGGGGCCTCGCATGCGTGTGCGACCCCGCGGGGGACCGCATAGTCGTGATCCAAGGCGGTTCGGTCGCGAGGACTTTCGCCTGCAACGGAACGCCGGAGGCCGTCGCCGTGGACCCGCTCACGGGCCGCGGCTTCGCCGCCTTGGCCGACGGCGGCCTCGTCTTCGAGTTCGACGCAGCCGGCACCGACACGTCCTATCACGCCGCCGGCGCAGGCCCCGCCGTCATCGAGATCGATCCCGAGAGAGGCGAGGTGTATGTCGGAAACTCCGAGGGCGCCTCGATCACGGTCCTCCACATCGACTCGGGCACGACGTCGACGGTGACGCTCACCGAGAACCCCGTCGCGATGGCCTTGAACACCGACACGGGAAAGCTCTACTCGGCCGGCGGCAACGCCCTCGAGATAGTGACGACCGCGACGCACGCGGCCCTCAAGGTCGTCCTCCCCGGACAGCCGCAGTCGGTGGCGGTCGACGCCCTCTCGGACCGGGCCTTCGCCGCCATGCCGACGGCGGGCCTGGTGGCCGAGGTGACCTCGGCGGGCGACACGGTGCTCACAGACGTCGGGGGGACGCCTTCCGCGTGTATCTTCAACCCCGTCACCAACAAGTGCTACGTGTCCGACGGCCCCGGACTGTGCGTCCGCGTACTCGAAGCCGCCGACTACACGGGAACGACGGTCGCCGCGTCCGGGGGCCCGGGACCCGTCGAGATCAGCCCGAGGAGCCACAAGGTCTACACGCCGAGGTACTACGCGGCGAAGACGACGGTGATCGACGGCTATACGGGCGTCGCCTCGGAGTTCGCCGTGGCGGACGGCCCCAACGGCGTCCTCATCGACCCCGTCACCAATGACGTCTACATCGTCTGCGCGTGGAGCGCGAGCGTAGCCGTCAAGCGGGCCGGGAGCCCGGACACGCTCCTCGCACCCGTGCACCAGTACCCCCACGGCATAGGCATCAACCCGAACACGGGCAAGGTCTATGTAAGCAATCGCGGCTCCGAGGACCTCTCGGTGATCGACGCCGCGACGCTGGACACCGCCCTCGTGCGCACGGGCAACTACCCGTGCTTCGTCGGGGTCAATCCCGAGGACAACCGCATATACACGACCAACAGGACGACCTGGAGCCTGACCGTCGTCGACGGAGCGACGCTCACAACCGAGTTCGCGCCGGTGGGGCCGGGCCCGACCCAGGTCAGGGTGAACCCGGCGACGAACAAGATGCTGGTCGCCGACAGCAATGACAGGACCGTGTCGGTCATCGACGGCGGCACGCTCGAGCGCACGGTCGTGCCGGCGGGCTCGACGCCGAGGGCCGTCGCCGTCAATACCCTCACCAATACGTTCTATGCGTCCAGCGGCCTCGACGGCGAGATAACCGTGATAGACGGGGACACCTACGAGCGCACCCCCGTCAAGGGCGACGTCGGGCTCTTCGACATGCACGTGGACCCGTATCTCAACAAGGTGTACAGCGTCAGCTGGGACAGGAACACCGTGACCGTGGTGGATGGAGTCTCGCTCGCCTCGCTCATAGTGCCGGTCGGCGACGAGCCGCACTCGAGCGCGTACGATCCCGTCCTCGAGAAGCTCTACGTGTCGAATCACGCGGGCAATTCGGTAAGCATCATGACGCTGAGGGAGAAAATCCCTCCGAGGCTCGAGGTGGCCGTGGACTCCCTCGCCGGCCATGTCACGTATTCGTCGACCCCGACCATCACCGGCACCGCCACCTCGCTGAGGTCGCCCCGGAACTTCGGTATCATGAAGGTCCTTTACAAGATCGACTGCCTGAGGGGCGAGTGGAGCGAAGCGACCATCACGGGGAGCGGCGGCAGCGTCGGCTGGCAACTGACCACGCCGCCGCTGCTTCTCGGCGAGCACACGATCTTCGTGACCGCCATCGACTCGACGGCGGGCTCGATCTCCTCGTCGTCCTCGTCGGGCCTCCTCAGGATGAGCGACTTCGCGGCATACACTTTCACCCGCCTCACCCCCCCGCCGGCCGCACCCGGGCGCATCGTCGTGGAGAGGGCGGACGGGGAGGGCCGCCTGTGCGTAACCTGGGAGAATACGTGTGGGGACGGCGGCTGGTATGACATCGAGATATCTTCCGATCCCACGTTCACCGAGGGCGTGCGGCGACTGACGGGCATCACCCGGACATCCCACCTCCTCGCGCCGGGTGCGGCGCCTGGGGAGAACGAGTACGTCAGGGTCATCGCCGTCGACTACCCGCACGCCAAACGCGGCGTCCCCGAAGAGGGCGTGATCCTCAGACCGTCGGGAACGGCCGGAGACGGCGGGCCGCCGCGGACGGCGCTCGAACTCTTCGTCTATCCCAACCCGTCGCCGGGCGACGTGAACCTCAGGCTCGTGGGCGCGGAACATGCGCCCGTGACCTGCTCCATCTACGACGTGACCGGCCACCTCATCGCCGACCTGCCGGTGCTCGGCGCCGGAGACGAGGCCGCGGCGACCTGGGAGAACGCTTCTGCGGGAGGGCCGCGCGTGGCACCCGGCATATCCTATGCGAGGGTGGAAACACCCGCCGGCACAGTCACCCGCAAGATCATCCTCATCAGGTAGCGGCCGCCCGACCT
>JALGWA010000348.1 GCA_025774425.1 bacterium | reverse complement strand
CGAAGTCGAACTCGTAGCCTTCCAGGTTGTACTTCATCTTGCCCCGCGCGCCGCCGTCGATGATCTCCCAGGTAACCGGGTCCTTCTCGAAAAGGTACAGATGCCCGGTATGCGACTTGCCCGCCGGCCCGCTCGGGATCTTGGCCTGCGTCGGCTTCTGTCCCAGGGCCGCGGAACCGGCCAGGAGAGCGACAACGGCGCACATCAGGACACACACGGTCAGTCTTCTCTTCATATTCCCGTCCTCCTCAGTGGCATGCAACAGTCCGGTGCCCTCGCGGGCGAGACAGGTCTTCCCCCTTCCGATGAAGGTGCAATAGGCAACACCACCTTTCCGCCGATGCGACATCCGCATATCCGAGCCGGTGTCCCGACCGGGACACACGGGGGCCGTCATAGAGCAAGGCCTGTGCCCGGGCGGCGGGAATCGGGCCGTGTCGGGCTTCGCCGTTGGAAGCACACGGGTTGGGGGAAGATCCTCGCGGCGCACCCCCGGCGGGCCCGCCGGAATGCGTGGCGGAATGCAGCGCTCGAGTGCAGGCCGCGGGGCCTCGAGTGCGCGGTCATCGAGCACCGCTTCGACCGGGAGAGCGAGCCCGGCGGGACGGCCGTTCCGATAGCGGTTATCATTCGCATGTGATAATGCGAATCGTTATCCTGTCGCGCTCATCCAATATACCATGGCAGACGAGGAGGAACTCGAGTTGAGAATGACGTCCCAGCGGTCTATAATCCTCGACGAGATCCGGAAGACCCATGCCCACCCGACGGCCGACGAAGTGTATGTGCTGGTAAGGCGCAGGCTGCCCCGGGTGAGCCTCGCGACGGTCTACCGCAATCTCGACGTGCTCACGCGCGCGGGGTTGATACGGACGGTCGAGCTGGGCGGCTGCCCGAGACGCTACGACGGCCGTGTGGACGACCACATCCACGTGCGCTGCCTCGAGTGCGGCAGGGTGGACGACGTCGCGGACGCGCTGCTCGCGCGTGCGAGGTCGCGCGTCGAGAAAGTCAGCGGGTACAGCATAAGCGGGCATCATCTCGAGTTCGCCGGGGTCTGCCCGGATTGTCAGAGAAGGGCCAGAGGCAGAAGGAGGAGGAAAAATGCCGAGTCTTAAGGGAAGCAAGACCGAAAGGAATCTCTTGACGGCCTTCGCCGGCGAGTCCCAGGCGAGGAACCGTTACACCTACTTCGCCAGCAAGGCGAGGAAGGAAGGCTATATACAGATGTCGCTCATCTTCGAGGAGACGGCCAACCAGGAGAAGGAGCACGCCGAGCGCCTGTTCAAGTTCCTCGAGGGAGGCGCCGTGGAGGTGCAGGCGGCGTTTCCGGCGGGTGTGATAGGTTCCACGCTGGAGAACCTCAAGGCGGCCGCCGGCGGAGAGCATTACGAGTGGACGGAGATGTACCCGGGCTTCTCCAAGGTGGCGCGCGAAGAAGGCTTCGACGAGATCGCGGATGTCTTCAAGTCCATAGCGGTGGCCGAGAAGCAGCACGAGAAGCGCTATCTCGACCTCGCCGAGAACATCGAGAAGGACCGGGTGTTCAAGAGAGAGAAGAAGGTCGTGTGGCGCTGCCTCAACTGCGGCTACCTGCACGAAGGCGAGGAGGCGCCGGAGGAGTGCCCGGCATGCGCCCATCCGAGGGCCTATTACGAGATCCTGGGAGAGAACTGGTAGGAAGGAGCCCCGCCCGGCGAGCGGGGCCGAGCGAGGAGGTCGGAGATGACTCGGAGACTTCAGGTCTACAAGTGCGAGAAGTGCGGCAACATCGTCGAGGTGCTCCATGAGGGCGCGGGCGAGCTCGTCTGCTGCGGCGAGCCCATGAAGGTCATGGAGGAGAAGACGGCGGACGCGGCGACGGAGAAGCATGTGCCGGTGGTGGAGGCCGGCGGCGCCGGCGTCACGGTCAAGGTCGGGAGCGTTCCCCATCCGATGGAGGATGAGCATTACATCGAGTGGGTGGAGATCGTATCGGGCGACAACGCATACCGCATCTTCCTCAAGCCGGGCGGAGCCCCCGAGGGGACTTTCCAGGTTCTCGCCGACGGCGTCTCCGCGCGCGAGTACTGCAACGTGCACGGACTCTGGAGGTCTTAGGGATGTTGAACGAGAAGATCGAGGCGGCTTTCAACGGCCAGATCAACGCGGAGATGTACTCGGCCTACCTCTACCTGTCGATGTCGGCCTACTTCGCGGCGACCGGCATGGCGGGTTTCGCCAACTGGATGCGCGTCCAGGCGCAGGAGGAGATGGTCCATGCCATGAAGTTCTTCGACCACATAAGCGAGCGGGGCGGGAGGGTGGCCCTCAAGGCGATCGACGGCCCCCCGACGGAGTGGGACTCGCCGGTCGCCGCCTTCGAGCATGTGTACGAGCACGAGCGCAAGGTGACGGGGCTCATCAACGGCCTGGTCGACCTGGCGATCGAGGAGAAGGACCATGCTTCCAGGAGCTTCCTCCAGTGGTTCGTGGACGAGCAGGTCGAGGAGGAGGATTCGGCGAGCACGGTGCTGGACAGGCTCAAGCTCATCGGGGACAGCGGCAACGGGCTCTTCATGATGGACAGGGAGCTCGGCCAGCGGGTATTCACGCCTCCCGCCGAACCAAAGACATGAAACGCAAAGGGAAGCCAGGAAGCGCAAGCAGGGCTTGCGCAGGTTTGGCGGATTGATTATGTTACCTCGGACTCCGATATGAATCTAATCACATAGGGATAGGGTTGTGTGGGGTGGGAGCCTCCT
>JALGWA010000347.1 GCA_025774425.1 bacterium | reverse complement strand
CCCTGTCGGTGGGCTCGACCGCGACCACGCTCTCGCTCAGGCCCTCCCATTCGGGCGGCGGCGGAACGTTCGCGGGGCCGCGCCTGAACCTTCTGAACGCCTTCTCGACGGCCGCCGTGACCTCCCCCGTCCCGACATCCCCGTAGACCAGGAGCACCAGGTTGTCCGGCGTGCAGTACTTCTCGTAGAGACCCCTCACGTAGTCAACGGTCATGGCGCCCACGGAGGCCTTCTCCCCGAGGGGGCTCAGGGCGTAGGGATGGTCGCCGTAGAGCAGTTGCCTCATCCTCGGCTCGCCGTCCGCCTGCCAGTTGTCGTCGCGCGCGACGATCTCCGCGAGAACCGCCTCGCGCTCCTTCTCGAACTCGGTCTCATCGAAGACCGAGCCCGCGATGACATCGGCGTAAAGCGCGAGGCCCGGCGCGAAGTTGCCGCTGACGACGTCCATGTGGCAGAAGAAGTAGTCCTCGGCGCCGCCCGAGCGGATACTCCCGCCCATCTCTTCGACCTTCTCCGCGATCTCCTCGGAAGAGTATC
This sequence comes from bacterium, assembly GCA_025774425.1. Classification (GTDB taxonomy): domain Bacteria; phylum Arandabacterota; class Arandabacteria; order Arandabacterales; family JALGWA01; genus JALGWA01. The sequence continues at coordinate 2,210 of JALGWA010000347.1, read as the reverse complement.
TCCTCGTCCCCCTTCGCATCATCCTCGCCATGAGGTTCATGCCCCCCGACGTCTCCTCGGTCTCGAGATAGGAGCCGCCCGCGAAGAAGCCGCGCATGAAAACGAGCGGCGTCGTGTGGTCTTCCTTGACGAGGAGCGTTATGCCGTTGTCGAGCGTCATGCGGGTCACCGGGGAAGATCCCTTCGCGACCTCCTCCGCCTCCTCCTCGGGCGCAACCGACCCGGTCGGCTTGAGCACCGCGACCGTCATCGCATCATCGTAGAAATAGGTATTGGCGACGCGCCGGATATCGTCCCTCGTCACGGCCTTGATCCGGTCGAGGAAGTAGCCGCCGCTGTAAGTCGGGCTTCCGGTCTTCACGACATCCGAGCCTATGACGCCCGCCTGATCCATGACGTCCTGAAAGCCGAATGCATAATCGCTTATGATCTGCGTCTTGGCTTTCTCCAGCTCGTCCCGCGGGACCGGGATGGTCTTGAGCTCGTAGATGACCCGCCGGATCGCATCGACGGCGGCGCGCAGGTCCTCGTAGTCCAGGGTCGCATGCACCGTGAAATCAGGCGCGTCGTATTCCGGCGTATAGGAATAGGCGTTGATGGTGTGAACCAGGCCCAGGTCCTCCTTGACATCCCTGTAGAGGCGCGAGCTCCTTCCCTCACCGAGCAAGGACGCCATGACGCGCAGGGGAAAGGCGTCCTCATGCGTCACGGTGACCGTCTTGAAACCCATGGTCATGTACGTGAGCCCGATGTCCATCTCGTCTTCCACGTACCGCGCGCCCATCTGCCTGGGATCCGAGGGCAGGAATACTATCGGAGCGGGCGCATAGGGGTAGACCGAGAAGGCCGCCTCGATCTTGTCGAGCATCTCCTCGGCCTCGAAGTCGCCCACCGCTACTACATACATGTTGGACGGCACGTACATGCGCTTGTAATAGGTGAGGAGATCCTCGCGCGTTATGGTGTTGAAAAGGTCGAGGTAACCGATGGTCGGGAAGTGCTCCGGATGCACTGTGAACATGGTCGCGTTGTAGAGTTTCCCGATGCGCCTCCCGGGCTCGTCCTCACCCATGGCGATCTCGCGCTGGATCACGCCTCTCTCGCGCTCGTACTCCTCCTCGGTCATGGCGCAGTTGAGGGTCCAGTCCGACAGAAGGTCTATGACGCTGTCGGCGTACTCGGCGGACGTCGAGATGTAGTAGCACGTGTGCCCGCTCGACGTGTATGCGTTGGAGGCGCCGCCGATCGACCGGATCATGGCCTGGGCCTCAGCCTCGGTGCGCTTGTGCGTAGTGCCCCCGGCGACGAGATGCTCGCAGAAATGCGATATGCCCTTGCCGAGGAACTCCTGCTCGTAGATGCTGCCCGCGCGCACGTACACGCGCATCGAGAAGACCGGGGCGTTGTGGTTCTCGAGCACATAGACGTTGAGCCCGTTGTCGAGCAGCCTGTGCTTGACGTCCAGTCCGCCCGCCCACGCATGGGCGGCGGCCAGGGCGAGTGCGGCCGTAAGAAGTACGGGGACACCCCTCCTCATGGTCATGCCTGCTTCCTCCTCCTTCAGGGGATTACTCCAGGACGAATTCCTTCGACGCTATGACGGCGGTGTCGGCGTGGACGACCTCGACGCGCCACGCGCCCTTCCAGTCGGGCGCCATCTTCTTGCTGCTCCACGTCCGCCAGGAAGCCGACTTGACGGGCAGCTCCACCCGGGCCATCTCCTTGTCCTTGAAATACCAGACATGCTCGACCGAGGTCGTGTCCCGGGCCCCGGCTATTCTCGTGAAGCAGTAGACCCTGGCGATGTCGGACGGAAAAGCCGCGGCGACGCCTACGGGCTCTCTCTCCCTGACGGCGGCGCATATCTCCATGCGCTCGACCCTGGGGCCGTCCTCGCCCGCCGCGCCCGCACCCATCGGAATCACAGCCGCAACCACCGTCAAGAACAAGACGAACGATACTCTCATATCGCGCCCCCTTGCGATCCTTCGAGTACACTCTAAGGGCTTCCCACCAGATTGTCAATTGATGTCCCGCCGCGCTTCGTGTAGGCTGTTGCGTGCGGAATCGAACGGGCGGCGGAACGGCGGGAGCTGCGCGCTTCTGAACCGCCGCCTGCGCGGCAGGCGCGCACCCCTGCTGAGGAGGGCTGTGACTTGCTGAGTCTCAAGAATCTGACGAAGAACTATGACGGGTTCGCGGCGGTCAAG
>JALGWA010000346.1 GCA_025774425.1 bacterium | reverse complement strand
TGACATGCCCCCCTGAGGCGTATGGGGCGGGCGAACGGCAAGAGAAGGCTTCCCCCGTCCGGACCCATGGAGACTCGCGCGCCCGCCGTCGGCCGGGACGGATCAACGTTCGACATCTTCGGGTGGACGCCCCTCGGCGGGACCGACGACGGGGAGGGCGGGACCGGGCGCGAGCGCGGGCGTGATGAGCCCGAGCCGCGGGGCCGGGCGGTTCGGCTAGTGAGTGTCGACGATGCCGATTCCCACGCTCCACCAGGAAACGGGGGCGACTTCCTCGCTTTCGAAAGCATAGTTGTACTTGAAACGAAGCAGAGCGTAACCGTAGGAGAACTGGAAGAGCGTCCCGACCTCCACGCACAACCCGAAGTTCCAGGCCTTCTTCTGCATCGTGTAGACGCCGATCTCGAGCTTCTCCTCGATCCAGTAGCCGCCCGCACCGCCCCCGACATAGGGGATATACCTCGGATAGTCCCTGAATGACCCGAAATAGTAGTGCGACGTGATCAGCACGGGTATGGCATAGAGCCGGCGCGTCTGGGTGCCGCTGACGTGTCCGTCCTCGATCTCGATCAACTTGTCCGTCACCTCGTTGAAGAGCCTCCAGTCGAAAGACGCGCCCATCGTCAGCCGCCGCGTTATGAAGCCCTTGACGTCCATCCCGAAGCTTCGCCACGCGAACTCGCCGATGAAATCCCCCGTTTCGCCCGAGGGGAATGACGGATCCCAGGACAGGCTCGTAAGCGCACCCTGGCCGCGGGCGCCGGCGGGCGGCAAGACGAGCGCGAGGGCGACAAGCGCCGCGAAGCCGATCCTGCGTTTCATCTACTCGTCCGTCCCCAGGTAGGGTGACTGCCGGAAGGCCCTGTCGATGAGATCGACGAGCCTGTGCGGCACGTCCGAGGTCTCATCGGTGAGCACACCGTTGATCGCCGCCGTCCATATTCCGGCTATCTCCCCCTCCTCCTCGTCCGCGCTCCGGTAGTCTGCCATGTCGATGAGCAGGGTGCCCGTGGAGAACGTGTAGACTCTGCCCCCGCCGTAGTAGGGACTCTGGAAATACCAGTCCGAAGTCGCACCCGGCCAGTATCCCCACCAACCCCATCTGGGCAGCCACGAGTATTCGAGGGCCCGCCACTCCGACGACGTGGCGCTGACCAGCACATAGACGTCGGGATCGTTGTGGTCGGGGTCGGCCTCCCTCCTGTAGCCGACGGCCTGGAGATTGTACTCCACGCGCTCGAGAATGAGGTCGTCGTAATCGTGGCTGATGGGTCGGCCGGGGTTCTGGGGATCCTGGAAATGCACCACCGAATCCGGCATCAGATACGTCCGGATCGAGCCGAAATCGGCTTGCTTGTCGTAGAGCGTCAAGACGACCTCGTAGTCATCGATCGTCTGCAGCCCCGACTCCGGCGTGCAGGAGGCGGCCAGAACTATGGCCCACGCGGCCAGAACGAGCATTCCGAGCGCCCTCAGCCTGCTGCGTGCGTCTTCCGCGGGTCTCATATCGCTTCCCTCCTTCATCGCCACGCACCCCCGTCCGGACCACCAAATAATATATCGTCCGGAAACGAGCCGGGCTCCAGGGGCCCGCTCGAGTCCCGGCTATCTCCGCCCGCGCGCGCCGCCCCTCGTCGCGGGCCTCGGCTGAGGCCGGGGCCGCTGCGGCGCCGGCCTCGTGCGCGCCCCCTGGCTGCCCTGCCAGCTGCGGTAGTCCTGTGTCCTCACGTTGCCGCGCTGGCGCGCCTGGTATTGCCGCTCGAGGTCCGACCAATCGCGGCCCGATGAGGGCCGGCCGCCCGTGGAAGGTCCCACGGCGGGTTTCCAGGCGCTCTTGTCGCGGACCTGCCACCCGCTGTCGCCCTTCTTGTACACGTTTCCCTTCCTGTCGGCGAAGACGTCGTTCCGGACATTGGCCGGCCTCGGCCTGTCCATGGTCGAGGGCGAACCGGCCCCGGTCGCCGGCCTGGTCGCGGGGCGCGTCGAGGGGCGCGTCGAGGGCTTGACGCCCGGCTTGCCCCGGTAGATATTGCCGTAGGTCCTGCGGGCCGCGTCCACGCGCTGGCTGGCGTAGCCCGCGCGCCGGCCTGCGTAATAGCCATTGCGGTAGCCGTGGCCGTAGCCGTAACGATACCCGTGCCTGTAGCCCCAGCGGTAGCCGCCTGGCCCCCACCAGCCCCCGTAATGCGGCCCCCACCAGCCCCAGCGCCACCCGACCCAGCCGAAGCTCGCACCGAAGGAGAAGCCCCAGCCCGTGTACGGGTTCCAGTGAACGCCGAATCCCCAGGTCGCGGGACGCGGATAGTAGTAGGTGCGCCACCAGGGCGGGTAGGACCAGCCGGTTCCATACACGACGGTTCCACCGTAGACGTAGGAGCACGTGTAGCCGGGAGTGTAGCCCACATAGACTACCTCGGGCGTCGAATCGTAAATGTAGACGTACTTGACGTTATAGACGGGGCACTCGGGCGGAATGGTTCTCACCTCGTCGGGGACGCTGTCGGCGACCTTCCAGGGACCGTCGGGCGCACCGGAAACGAACCACACCCCGTCCTCACAGCAGTAATAGACCTTGTCGATCATGAGCACGGACTTGTCCGTGTTCTTGGCGTAATAGACACCGGAATCACCGCACTTCTCGAACTCGGGATCGCCGTCATAGGAGACCTCGACCGCGGCGCTGTCGCGGCGGACGGCCGCCGTCTGGGGGACCTGGTTCTCCAACACGGCCTCCTTGGCCTCCACCGTTCCGGCGACGCTGGCCCTCACACCGG
>JALGWA010000345.1 GCA_025774425.1 bacterium | reverse complement strand
GGCCTTCTCATGCGAGGCGATGTGTATGGACAGGCCAATGCCGGACTCGCCGTAAGCGACGTCGAAGCGGACCATGTCCACGTAGGGGAGGATCAGCCTGATGCCGGCACCCCCGCCCGCGATCCAGGATGATCCGAAGGCCGCCCTCTCGTCCCAGGCGGTCGCGAAGTCGGCGAAAACGGCTGCCTGGACACCCAGACTGGCGTTTATGCCGAAGACCGAGAAGGACGTGGGCTTGAGCCACGTGTAACGGTACTCCACCGTGTTTATGAACTCGTTCTTCCCGTAGCGCGAGCCCAGGTCCCACCCGCGGACGGTGTTGGAGCCGCCGAGGCCGTAGGTCTGCCACTCGGCTATGTCGCTCCCCACATCGCCCGTCGTGGCCGTCAGCATGGAGAACAGGGCGAGTACGTGCTTCCTCCCGCCGAGAGGCGTGTATTTCCTGAAGTCGAGGCGAAGCCGGAAGAAATCGCTGTCGCCCCCGAGGAATCCGCTCCAGTATCCATACACGGTGTTGTACCAGCCGCGGCCCGGGTCGGACCACAGATCCCTGGAGTCCATGCCCGCTGAAAAGCCCAAGGTCGAGACGTGGTCAATGTCGCCCGCCGAGAGAGTCTTCCCGCCGATGTCGCTCCTCACGACCTGGTACGAGTAGGTGAGGCCCATCCGGTACTTGCGTCCCAGGGTTCTTTCCATGGTGAGGAATACCTCGTCGGCGACTTCGTTGAAGTCGAACAGGGCGTTCTCCCTGTTCCGGTGATAGTACTCGACCTGGTAGGTGATATGCCCCCTGGCGCTGTAAGGGCCTCTCAGGACGACACCGACGGTGGTCGCGCCACCGAACATGGCCAGGGCCGAAAGATATATGCCCCTGCCGAGAAGGTTCACCGACTTGAGTCCCGCCCCGATGGAGATCCCGTTCTCATCGCTTATCTCGCCGGTGACCAGGGGAATGTAGCGCAGCATCTCCTTGACGCTGACGTCCAGGACGACACCCGAATCCCCCGGGCTCGCTCCGATCGCCGTCTCGCTGAAGATCCCCAGTCTGTCCAGCCCCTCGAGGTCATACTTGACATTGGCGGAGCAGTAGGGCTTCCCCTCCTCGGACACCATGGCCCTTCTGATGACCTCGGGTTTGGTGTGCTTGGCCCCGACGATGCGGATCTCCTCGATGACGAGGCCGTCCAGCATCGGGACGGAATCCGGAGCCGCCGCGCCCGGCGCCGCCTGCTGCGCCCAAGCCGGCCCCGTGAGGCCGGATGCGGTGAGGCATGCGGCCAGGACCGCAGCCGCCGGGGTGAGTCGTCGTTTCAAGGCGGTCTCCATCGCGCTACTCCGGCTGCCTCCTACAGCGCGTCCTTGAGCCAGCGGCCCAGCCACTCCTTGAAGCCGCCGTACTTCGGCATGAGTTGGTCGAGTTCCTCCAAGCTCTCCACCCACGTCGTCAGAGCGAGCAGCTCCAGGAAATCGAGGTAGGCGAGCATCGCACCCTCCGCGGCCACCACGTACAGCGCCTCGCCGTCCATGAACATGCCGCGGTAGTTCTGGTTGTGGGAGCCCAGCGTGAGGTAGGTGACCATCCTGTCCATCTCTTCGGGCGTGTTCTTCTCCAGAACGGCTGCCGTTATCCTGCCGACGTCACCCGCCAGCTTGCCTCTCAGGCTCTTGGCGCTCACGTATTCATCCCTGTGGCTCGTCTGCTCGGCCCTCGCCTCGAAGTAGCTGATTATGAGATCGCGCCACCCCTCGACGGACACGATGCCGTCAAGGGCTTCCTGCGAAGCGAAGAACTGCGTCTTGAGATGGAGCTTGGGCTTTCGCTGCTCGCCGCCCGTCACAAGGTAGGCCGGCTTGTAACCCTGGGCCTCCAGCCTCTCGACGATCTCTGCGAGGACGCCCCTGGCGGACGGGCTGAAGGGCATGAGATCGATCAGCCATGGGTTCTTCTTGAGCCCCTCCTGGACGCCCTTGGCGGACGCGATCTGATCTCCCACGCCGACGGTCGAGTTGTAGACCCCCACCCTGAACATGCCCCCCGCATAGGCGATGTCCCCGGCCATCTCCTGCTGTATGACCACGAACTTGGTGAAGAGCTCGTTGGCGCGCGACATCTGCGGGACGCCGCTCGAGGGTGCGTTCTCGAGCGACGGCGCTATCACCAGGACCTTGCATCCCCTCAGGGCCGCTCCGACCAGCATGCCTCCCCACAGGGGGCTGTTCCACAGGGAGTCCGGAATGTACAGGTGCGAGCCGGCCGGCATCAGGTTGTAGAGCACGGCCTTGACGAGGTTGGCCTGCTTGGGTCTCAGGTAGCCGGTGGCGTTGTGGGCCTGCATCGCGTCATGACGCCACCCCCTGGCCTCGAGCGCCCGGACCATGTCGTCGTAGTCGGCGGGCTTGCTTATGGGGCGCAGGCAGGGAGGGATGTCCGCCGGTTTGAACCCCTGCGAGAGAAGGACTTCCCGCGCCGCGTCCTTCGTGTGTAGCGCCGCAGGGCCGCGCACGAGCAGCGCCCGGTCGTTCCAGGTCGGCCCGGCGTAATGCTCGCCCACTCCCATTCCCGTGAACATGGACTCGCCGCGTCCGGGGTCGAGCTCTGTGACGTCGTAGAAGCTTATCTTCCTGTGATCGCGCATCACGTTGTCGGGGGCATAGGGGAAGTAGTCGAACATGTGGGACGCCCTGAAGGAGAGGTCCGACGGGTTGGTTATGTTGACATGGCCCTTGATCTTGTTGTAGAGCCACTTCTTGCCGTACACCTTGAGGCCGTTCTGGAGTTCCTTG
>JALGWA010000344.1 GCA_025774425.1 bacterium | reverse complement strand
GATGAACTGGCGTGTCCTGGAGAGCAGCGTCAGCGCCGCAGCAAGGCTCGCGACGGCGCCTATCCGCAGGGCGCTTACGACGCCGATCCACTCGGCTATGCGCCCGGACAGGAGGTTGCCGAAGGGCATGGCGCCGAGGAAGACGAGCACGTAGAAGCTCATGATTCTCCCGCGCAGGCGGTCGGGGATGGCCGTCTGGACGAGCGTATTCATGCTCGCCGTCATGAGGATCATGACCAACCCGAGCAGGAAGCACAACATCGACGCGGCGGCGAGGCTCCGGGCGAAGGATATGAGGATGAGCACGATGGGGAACAGGATGACTCCCGCGGCCGTGAGCACCCCCTTGCGCTCGACGTTCCCGAGGGATGCGACGCCGAGCGCGGAGACCAGGGCTCCTGCACCCACCGAAGTCATCAGGCCGGCGTACGTCCCCGACCCACCCCTCAAGACGACGTCGGCGAAGACGGGAAGGAGGGTGCCGTAGGAGAAGGTGAAGAAACTTGCGAAAGCGATTATGGTGACGCCCGTCCTCACGACCGGGTGATCCCTTATGAAGACCAGGCCTTCCTTGAAGTCCTCCCAGTGGCTGCGGCGGTCTTCCGCCTTCTCCATCGGGGCCAGGCGCATTCCCAGGTAGGCCCCGATGACTGCGAGGTAGGTGACGCCGTTTATGACGAAGCACCCGCCCGTGCCGATGTACTTGATGAGGATGCCGGCGAGCGCCGGGCCGACGAGCCGTGCGGCGTTGAAGATGGTCGAGTTCAGCGCGATGGCGTTCATCAAGTCTTCCCTTCCAACGAGGTCCTTGTAGAAGCTCTGTCTCGTCGGGGCGTCGAACGAGTGGGTGGCCCCGGCCAGGGCCCCGAGCAGCACGACGTGCCAGAATTCGACCCGGTTGGACAGCGTGAGCCCGGCGAGAATGAAGGCGAGGACCATGGAGACCGCCTGGGTGACGATCAGTATGCGGCGCTTCTCTATCCTGTCGGCCAGCACTCCGGCTATGAGCGAGAGAAAGACGACGGGAAGCCGTGTCGCGAAGCCGACGACGCCGAGAGCGAACGCGGATCTCGTGAGTTCGTAGACGAGCCATCCCTGGGCGACCCATTGCATCCAGGTTCCGCTCAGGGAGGTAACCTGGCCGAAGAAGAAAAGCCGGTAGTTGCGGTGCCGGAGGGCGGAGAAGGTTTTCCATCTGGCCGGGGTCCTCCCGGCGCCGGCGGCGCCTCCGTGACCCTCCTGCGTGGTGGGGGTGCCGCTTCCGGGCGGCGCTAGGCCCATGTGCCTATCTTGGCGGCGATGACGGAGACGAGCCTGACGAGGCCGGAGAAGTCCCTCAGGCTCATGACCTCTACCGGGGAATGGACGTACCTCACCGGCACGCCGAGCGCTATCATGGCCGCCCCGACCGTCTGGATGGCGGCCCCGTCGGTCGCGCCGCTGGTCACCGCGACCTGCGTCGGGATCCTCGCGGCCTTCGCGGCCCGCTGCACGTTCTCCATCATGACGCGGGAGGCGAATGCCATGCGGTCCAGCATGCGGAGCACGGGTCCGCCGCCGACCTCGACGGCCGAGAGGTGATAGTCGACCATGGGCGAGTCGCCGGTCGTGCAGGAGTCGATTGCGACGGCGTAGTCGGGACGGAGCATGTTCCCCAATGCCTGGGCGCCCCGCAGCCCCATCTCCTCCTGGACGGACCAGGCGAAAGTCACCCTGTGCTTGAGCTTCGAGACGTCGATCCCGTCGAGTGCCATTATGAGCGCGGCGCAGCCCAGCCTGTCGTCCAGGGCCCGCGTCGCCACCATGTCGTTTTCGAGCATGGAGAAATGCTTCCTCAGGATGACCGGACAGAGCTTGGTGATGCCGAGGGCCTCGGTCTGCTCGGCCGACCTCGTCCCGATGTCGATGAAGACGTCCTCCACGGGGACGACGCGCGACATCTCAGCGCTGCGATCCTTCATCAGGTGGGGCGGCTTGAGGCCTATGACCCCGGGTACGGGCGGCTCGCCCACACGGGGGTAGATATCGACCGTCCTCCCGGCGAGAATCCGGTCGTCGATGCCGCCGACCTTTCTCACCCTTATGTAGCCGTTGTCTTCGATATGGCTGACGATCAGGCCTATCTCGTCCATGTGGGCGGTGAAGAGGGCGTGCTTGTCACCGCTGCCGACGGTGAGCGTCAGGTTGCCGAGATTGTCCACCTCGGTCCTGCCGTATTTCTTGACCTTGCTCCTGACAAGGTCGCGGACCGGGTCCTCCCAGCCCGAGACGCCCGGTGTGAAGATGAGCTCCTTGAGCAGCTCGACGGCCTTCTTGTACTTGCCCTTCACCGTACCTACCCCCGATTGTGAGTTACGCCTGCCATTGTAAGGGTTGGGTCGGGGACGGTCAAGTCCGGCCTGCGCCGGGGTGCGCGGCGGAGCCCGCCTCGAGGTCAGACAGGTATTGACGACGCGCGGGGCGCGTGCTCAAATCGTGGTATGGAGCGCATGCGAAACCGGAGGTTTCATCCATGGAGATCAAGCTTGTCGACATTGCGATCCCGCCGGACGCGAATGTAATCGCGGGGCAGTCGCACTTCATAAAGACCGTCGAGGACCTGTGCGAGGTGTTCGCCACCGGCGTGCCGGGGATAAAGTTCGGCCTCGCCTTCTGCGAAGCTTCCCAGGAGCGGCTGATACGGTGGGACGGCAACGACGACGAACTGGCCGCCGCAGCCGTGAAGGCCGCCGAGGGCGTGGGGGCCGGACACTTCTTCATAGCCTTCATAAGAGAGGCCTTTCCC
>JALGWA010000343.1 GCA_025774425.1 bacterium | reverse complement strand
ACGAGTACAAGGAGCTTCTGATGGCGCTCAAGGGCGCGTAACGCTGCCCCGGGCTCGTGCTACGTTTCGCGGCGGCGAAGACGATTGGAAGGGGGGTAGGACGTGGTCGAGAAGGTACTGCAGGCCCGCGAAGTGAAGGAGCTCGTCGAAAGGGGAAAGAAGCGGGGTTCCCTCACCTACTCGGAGATAATGGATGCGCTTCAGGGCGTCGACCTTACCCCCGATCAGATCGACGATGTGTACCAGAGCCTGTCCGACCTCGGCGTCGAGGTCCTGGACGACGGCAGGGAGTCCGACGACGGGGAGGACAAAGAGGAAAACGCCAAGGAGGAGACCCGCGGGGCGGACCTCGAGGTACCGGAAGGGGTCGCGCTGGACGATCCGGTGCGGATGTACCTCAAGGAGATCGGGCGGGTCCCTCTTCTCAGCTCCGAGGAAGAGATAGAGCTCGCCAGGCGCATAGAGAAGGGCGACGAGGAGGCCAAGCGCCGGCTCGCCGAGGCCAACCTGCGCCTCGTGGTCAGCATCGCGAAGAAATACGTGGGGCGGGGCATGCTCTTCCTGGACCTCATCCAGGAGGGGAACCTCGGCCTCATAAAGGCGGTCGAGAAGTTCGACTACCGCAAGGGCTACAAATTCAGCACGTACGCCACGTGGTGGATAAGGCAGGCCATAACCAGGGCCATCGCCGACCAGGCCCGGACGATCAGGATACCGGTGCACATGGTCGAGACGATCAACAAGTTGATAAGGGTGTCGCGGCAGCTCCTGCAGGAGCTCGGGCGCGAGCCGACGCCCGAGGAGATAGCGGAAGAGATGGACATGTCCGAGGATCGGGTGCGCGAGATAATGAAGATCGCCCAGGAGCCCGTATCCCTCGAGACGCCCATAGGCGAGGAGGAGGACAGCCACCTGGGCGATTTCATCGAGGACCAGGATGCCCCGGCCCCCGCCGAGGCGGCCTCGTATTACCTGCTGAAGGAGCAGCTCGACGACGTGCTCGAAACCCTGAGCCCCAGGGAGAAGAAGGTGCTCAGGCTGCGGTTCGGTCTGGACGACGGCCGCGCGAGGACCCTGGAGGAGGTCGGCCAGGTCTTCGGGGTTACGCGTGAGCGCATCAGGCAGATAGAGGCGAAGGCACTGAGGAAGCTCCGGCATCCGAGCCGGTCGAAGAAGCTCAAAGATTACCTGGAGTAACCGGAGTAGGCCCCGCTCCTCCGGTCCCGCTTCTACCTCTCATCCTTTTCCTCGTCTTCCTCGTCGATGAAGGAGGTCCCCCGTGCCAGACTCCTTAGGTGAGGCGCCTGCTCACCACAGTGAGGGCGGGGTGGTCGTACCCCAGGCGCTCGTAGAACTCCAAGGCGGCGGCGTTATCGGCCTTGACTATCGCGTTGACCTTGACGACGCCGTCCCGCCGGAGTAGCCGCTCCACCTCGCGTACGAGCGCCGTCCCGATGCCGTGCCGTCGCTCTGATCGGTCGACCGCCAGCCTGTAGAAGTAGCCCCGTCTGCCGTCGTTGGTCCCCATGATGGCGCCGACGATGCGACCTTCCCGCTCGGCGACGAGGAAGAGGTGGGGGTCGCGTTCGAGTTTCTTCGCGATTCCCTCCCTGGTCTCCGAGGGGCCTATGTCCAGGCCCGACCTTCGCCAGAGGTCGATGACGTCGTCGTAGTCGCGGGATAGGGAGAACCGGCGGATGACGACGCCGGGCGAGTCGCTCGGCCCGGGCGGGCGGTTGGACGGCACATCGCCCGCGTGGACCGGATCGTTAGCCGGGCTTGCGGCCCGGCCCCCGCGCTGTTGGACGACGTGTTCTCCTCGAGAGCTGCTGGTGGATGTCATTGACGTACTCCCTCCGTTGAAGCGCGACGTCGTGGAGCCCTCTTCGGGCCGTGTGGGGCTGGGGCTTCGTGCGCCAACCGCGACCTACAAGAAGGCGGGGGTGGTTCCGTCTTTCGTTCGTCCTCTCCACTGCCCTTCGTTTCGCCCTCGCGAAGACTACGCCGAACGGCGGGGTGAATCCTCCAGGAGGCTCGATGCACGGTCGGGCGGGGAACTCCCGAGGCGGCTCGGCGGGTCGCGGGGTGCATTGACGCCCGAAGCCTGTGTGGTATAATAATGATGCGCGTCAGGGCCCGTAGCTCAGTGGTAGAGCAGCCGACTCATAATCGGCCGGTCGCAGGTTCGAGTCCTGCCGGGCCCACCAAGCTTTCATCGGGAGTTTTCATCGGACGCGAGGTGGGTTCGACTGACAATCGAAGACCGGCGTGGCCCCATGGTCTAGTGGTCAGGACACCGCTCTTTCAAGGCGGTAACGGGGGTTCGACTCCCCCTGGGGCCACCATCCTTCGAGGTGGGCGCGTAGCTCAGAGGCAAGAGCGCTTGACTCACATTCAAGAGGTCGCAGGTTCGAGTCCTGCCGCGCCCACCACTCTATTGCAAGAGCCGCAGGGAGTTGAGGCTTTTTCTTCTTTTGGGTGCTTACCAGCTATTGGTGTTTTGCAAACGGATTGCAAACGTTCGGGTGGGGCTAACTAAATGAGGCGCCCGAGCACGCGGTCGACCTGGTCGGCCGCTTCCTTCTGTATCTCGGGTAGTACGTGGGAGTACGTGTCGAGGGTGACGGAGATGTTACTGTGGCCGAGACGCTCCGACACGACCTTGGGGTGTACGCCTTGGCGTAGCAACATCGTGGCATGCGCGTGCCGGAGGTCGTGAAAACGGAGCGAAGGCAGGCCGAGTTCGTCGGGCTCCACGGCCGGCCGTCCTCGAGAGAACACACTAGGTCGTGGTCTTCGTATCCCTCGCCGAGCTGTAGCCGCAGCTTTGCCTGCCGGGTACGGTGCTCGCGGAGAAGCCCAGCGACACGCGCAGGTAGAGCTACGGTACGGCGCCCTTTGGCGGTCTTGGGTGGCGCGAACCGCATGTCGCCCCGGACTTCTACCAGTGCCTGCCTGATGTGGGCCCTGCGGTGCGCAAGGTCGACGTCCGACCACCTCAACCCTAGGATTTCGCCACGTCTCAGACCTACGGCAACGGCCAGCACCAGGGGCAGATAGAGTCTGGTGCCCTGTGCCGCGTTCAGGAGGCGCGAGACATCCTCGTCGGATGGGACGTTGACCTCGCGGCTGCGCAGCCGGGGCGGCTC
>JALGWA010000342.1 GCA_025774425.1 bacterium | reverse complement strand
AGATCAGCGCCGGCCGCGGCAAGCCGGTCCCGATGATGACCGCATAGACCCCGAGGATCAGTACGGGAAAGAGGATACCGGTAAGGCACCTCTTCCTCGACACGGGGCGGACCCTCCGGTAGGTGTAAACCATCCGCGCAATGAGAAGCACGGAGATGAGAAGGGACGCGAGCCGCGCGTAATAGAGGATTTCGCCGAGGTACGAAGTCATCGGGGTGGCTTCCTCACCTCCTCTCCGCAAGCCGAACAGAACCCGGCCCCGGCAGGGAGCGGCGCACCGCACCGGCGGCAGAAACGCGGCCCGGTCGCCTCCGGCTCGCGCGCAGCCCGGCTCCGCGCGGCAGCGGGTTGATCCAGCCGCGGGGGCTCCTCTTTCGCCGGTGCTTCGCCGGGCGCGTCACCCGTGGGCCTGGAAGGAACCCGGCCCGAAGACACCGCGGCCTTGAAATACCCGTGCATGACGCTCTCACTGACGCTGGTGAGCTCGACCTCGAAGGCGTCGGACTCGATATTCGTGAACTCGAACAGCCAGAGACTCCCATCGGCGCCTCTCATGCCGGCGAAGTGCGTGTGATCCCAGCCCGAGGCCAGGCCCAGTTCCGAGCCCGGACTGTAGAAACCGCCTTCGCGCGCGGCCAGGCCGCTGCGGACGAGCGACTCGAGACCGCCGCGGACGCTTTCCTCGGAGAAGGACAAGTCGATCGGCGCGAAGAGCGTGGCGCGCGGCACCATCCAGCGCGGGTCCGGCGACTGCCTGCTCAGGTTGCAGGTCGCGACGATGTCGTTTTCGCTGAACCGCATCTCCCTGGACGGGTCTCGATAGAGAAGGCCGACCAGCGCGTTTTCCTGCATCACGTCGACGATGGCGGCCATCGCCTCGAATTCGTTTCGATCGAGAACCAATGCCGTGCCGCCTCCCTTGGGCAGGAGTTCCGACGACAGCACGGCCTGGGAGGATTCCAGAAGCACGTACCTGTCCATGGGCCAGGCGATCTCATGGCGGTCGTCACCGTCATCGCGATGGAATGCGAAGCCCGCGTCGCCTTCATGGGCGTAGAACCAGGAGTATTCCGGCTCCCGGGCCGGCGCGTAGAGAACCATGCCGAGAACGACGTCGGGCCGAACGATGCGGGCCAACGCGTCCGCGAGGGCGGGCCGATTGTCCACGGAGGGCGGCCGGCCCTGCCGCGGCGGCGCTTCAAGCCCCAGGAGCGGCGACCCCATCGCGGGGCTTGCCGCCGTTTCGTCGAGGAAGCCAACCAGATCCGAACCCGACAACGTCCATGTGTTCATGTGTCTTGCCCCTGTTTCTCCGAATCAAGACTTCCCGCCGGCATCACGTCCTCGGCGGGGGCTCGGGCTTGTCGGCGTCCCACGCGGGCGCCCGCCCCGCGAAGCTCCAAGGTCTCTGGCCGAACAAGTCATTCCTGGGTGGCGCAGGCGTCCCGGGAGGCATATGCAGGTCGAGCGACGCACCGCCGCCCGTATCTCCCGGCGGCGCCGAGCCGGCCGGGGGAACGTCCACGCCGCCGGGAGACGACGGAATCGCCCCCGGCTGCGCGATGACGGTGCCTCCATCGGCCGCGGGATCCAGGTGAATCCTGCCCGTCGGCGGGACGGGTTCTCCGGTGGGGTCCCACCGCCCCGTCTCGAGCGCGTTATGCCAGTTCTTGAAGTCCTGCCAACGGATGCCCCTCTTTTCCATCAAATGAAGAAACTGCTTTCCAGGTTCGGGGTTGACGACGTCGTCGTAGACGATGCCGGAGTCCTTCCAGGCCTTCCTTATGGCCCTGTCGAGCTCGTCGAACCTCTGGTATCTCGCCGCCAGATCCCGTGCAGTCTGGTTCCTTTCGAGGCCGAGTCTCTCCTTCAAGCCGTTGACCTTCGCGGCGTGGCGCTTGATCCCGAGTTCGGCGTCCCGCGCCTTCCATTCGCTCTGGGTCTGCGGCAGGTCCCGGCCAATGGTTTCGGGCGTCCGGCCCTTCTTCAGCATTTCGGCCTTTGACTCGGCGCTGTACGACGCCTCCTGCCCGCGGTTCGGGTTCTCCTTCACGATCTTCGCCAACTCGTCCTTGTCGACTGCGTCCTTGAGTTCGCGCAGGTCGCCGGGCATCTTGTCGGGTTTCTTGCCCCACCCCGTGTCCTTGCGCACGGCGCCGCCTCGCTCGCTCGGGGTCGACGCGCCCGCCGCTGCGTCGTCCGCACCCGCCTGCGAAGCCGCGCCTCCCGAATCCCGGCCGACTTGCTTGGAGCCCGCGGGCTTGCGGCCCAGGACTTCCTGCGCCCTCTTCCACAGGAGGTCCTTCTGGCCCCGGTGCATCGACTTCTCACCCGGCCCCTCGCCGTAGAACTTGTGCTTGCTGATCTCGCCGGTGTGCTTGTTCCTGATGACGATCAGCTCGCCCTTCTTCGCGTCGGCGTCGACGTTTCCCGTGCCTTTGAGCGGGCGGACGTTGCCGTGCTTGTCGACGGCGTAGAATTCGTAGTTCTGCCGGCGGCTGAGGTCCTCCGGCGACGCCGCCGAGCCGTCGGCCGTATGTTCTCCCGGTTTCGGCTTGGTCTTGGCCGTGCCGATGATGTCGCCGTCCTCGTCGATCATGCTCGGTCTGCGGATCCCCGTTCGGGGCTTGAGAAACTGAACGGCGCTCTTGCCGACCTCCGCGATGGTCCGCGCCTGGCTGACGTACTGCGCGGCGGTCATCCCGGCGGTGGCGGTCAGGACGTGCGAGCCGGCCTGCCACTGCGCGTTGCGCTTGTGGATGTCCTGCATTTGCCGGTTCAATTGATCCAGCCGCGACTTGCCCGCTTCGGCCCGCCTCAGGAACTCCTTCGCGGCCTTCATGTCTCCCGCCGCCTTGGCTTCGCGCGCCTTCCGGGCGGCTGTCTTTATCTCGGCGATCGTGTCGTCTACGCTCTTGAACAGACCGTCCTGCCGGTTGATCGATTCCTGCAGCCTGTCTCGAAGCTCGAGCGTTCGCCTGAAAAGGGGCTCCAGGTGCTTCGGGTTCGGGATGAAGATATCCTTCATCTCATCGACGACCCTGCCGGCGGTCCATTTCTTCTTCTGCTCCTCGATGTAGGTCGTCTCCTTCCGATACCTCTCGTCCACTCTCTTGACGAGGTCGCTCTTCGCTTCCTGGATGGTCCTCATGTTCTTCAGAATATCCTGCCGCCGCTCCCGCCACTTCTCTTCCAACCACTTGTCGTTATCCTTGCGGGCCTTGTGTTCCTGTTCGGAGGCGTTCTTGTGTGCTTCCCTGGCGTCCTTTTCGAGCCCGTCGAGGTACGTGAGGCGGTCCTCGAGGTTCTTGTAGACGACCTCGTACTCTCCGCTCGTACCGAAGTCGCCGCGGTACAGCCATCCGGCGCCGATATGCGGCTT
>JALGWA010000341.1 GCA_025774425.1 bacterium | reverse complement strand
CGTGGAAGGTCGACACAGCCGCGGCCAGGAAGATCCAGCTCGACCTGGCGGGGCGGCTGGTGCCCGAGTGGGACGGCCGCGACGTCAACGTGATCGCTGCGGCCGACGTCGGCGTGCCGGGGAAGAACACCGTGCTCGCGGCCGTGGTGGTGCTCTCCTTTCCTGATCTCGAGATCATCGAGACCCGCATCGAGCGGGCCGAATGCAGTTTCCCTTATGTGCCCGGCTATCTCTCCTTCCGGGAGGTGCCGGCCCTGCTCGTGTGCCTGGAGAAGATCCGTACGACTCCCGACGTTCTCATGTGCGACGGCCAGGGGCTTGCTCACCCGCGCGGCATGGGACTCGCCACGCATGTGGGCATACTCCTCGACTCGCCCGTCATCGGCTGCGCCAAGTCGGTGCTCTACGGGGAGTACGAGGAGCCGGCGCGGAAGAAAGGGTCGGTTTCGTACATGCGGGGGAAGGACGGCGCAGTGGTCGGCGCGGCCGTTCGCACGCGCGACGGGGTGAGGCCCGTCTACGTTTCCATAGGCAACCGCATAGACCTGGCGACATCCGTTGACCTTGTGCTCAGATGTTCGCCCAGGTATCGTATTCCCGAACCCCTGCGGCTCGCCCACAATCTCAGCGTGGGCAGGCTCCAGGCGCCGGGGCATACCGGGAGATAGATCGGAGGCGATGATGGCGTCAGAGAGCACCAGGATCTACCTCGTCAGGCACGGAGAGACGGAGTTCAACCGCCGGGGTGTCTTCAGGGGCCGGTTCGATGTCGAACTCAACGAGGTCGGTCTCAGGCAGGCGGAGGAGACGGGCCATGCCCTCGCCGGCGAGCGGATAGAGTTCATCCTGGCGAGCCCCCTCAAGCGGGCCGTCGCCACGGCGGAGGCGATCTCGCGCATAATCGGCGTGGGCTACGAGACCGCGGACGCCTTCAACAACATCGACCTCGGGAGCTGGCAGGGCGTGCCCAAGAAGAAGGTGATGGAGGAGTTTCCCGAAGAGTGGCGCCGCTGGACCACCGAGCCCGAGCATCTCGTCGTGCCCGGCGGGGAGTCGGTCGAGCATGTCAAGCAGAGGGCGTCGGCCGGGCTCATGGAGGCCTTGAACTCGAGGCGCGGGACTTTCGCCGTGGTGACGCACCGGTCGGTGATAAAGGTGCTAGCCGCCTTCATGCTGGACGTGCGGCCGCCATACTTCTGGAAGTTCTACACCGACAACGCCGCGTACTGTGTGTTCGAATATGCGGGCGACGGCTTCACGCTGTTGAGCTGGAATGTGAGCTCGCATTTGAGCGAGAAGGTGAGGGAAGTGTTCTAGGGGCGGCATCCACCTGACGGGGGGCGATGAAGACGGCTGGAATGCGGAAGGTGACGACGAAGAAGACGGTCCCTGCGGCGAAGCGGCGGAAGGCCACGGCGGCCCGCAAGCCGGCGGCTTCGAGGCGCACGGGGCGGGGGCGGCGGAAGGAAAGCCCGGAGGAACTCAAGCGGAGGGCCCGGCGCATAGCCGCGCTCCTCAGGAAGAAATACCCCGGCGCCGGCTCGGCCCTCAGGGCCGAGAACCCCTTCCAACTCCTGGTCGCGACCGTGCTCTCGGCCCAGTGCACCGACAAGAGAGTCAACATGGTCACCGAGAGCCTCTTCAAGAAGTATCGTTCGCCCGAGGATTTCGCGCGGGCCAGGAGGAGTGTGCTCGAGAGGGAGATCCGCCCTACGGGCTTCTTCAGGGCCAAGGCCAAGAGCATCGTTGAGCTCTCACAGGACATAGTGCAGAGATTCGGCGGCGCAGTCCCGGACAACCTCGACGACCTCGTTTCGCTCCGCGGCGTCGGCAGGAAGACGGCCAATGTCGTCCTTGCCGGTTTCTTCCGCAAGCCGGCCATAGCCGTGGACACTCACGTCAAGCGAGTGTCCGCCAGGCTGGGGCTCACCCGGCACACCGACCCGGTCAAGATCGAGTACGACCTCATGGACATCCTTCCCAAGCGGGAGTGGCAGCCGTTCTCTTTCGTCGTGATCCTGCACGGCAGGGAGGTATGCAAGGCGAGGAAGCCGCGGTGCGAGGCCTGCATCATCGAGAAGTATTGCCCGTCGAGCCTCCTAGCGAAGCGGTAGGCTGCGGGCCCGCCGCCTTCGCTTGCGTCTTACGCTGATTCTCCGGGCCACGAAGAAGAGGATGCCGGCGGAGACGACGAGCATCATCATGACGAAGTTGTCGAGTCCCCCGGTCTCGGTCTCGAGGGCTCCAACCGAGGCCACCTGCTTCTCGATCTTCCTCTCCTTCATGGTGCGGTTCACGCGGTTGTGGTAATCGCTCTGCTTCTGGAACTCGGTTACCTGCCGCCCGCCGTAGGCGCCGTGCCTTGTGGTCGTGGAGGGACCATAATCCGAGGCGTGACATGGAAGGTGCAACAGAAGCACGAGGCTTGTGATCAGCAATAGTTGGCGCGACATCTCATTCTCCCCGCGCCATCATCATATCACCATCCGCGGCCCGCTTCAAGCGAAATGGAGGGTGGAGTCTCCCCGGCCAGGCCCGGCCCCTCGTCGGGGAACACGAGCCCCACGTAGAAAAGGCTGCCCCGGTCGTCCGCGAGATCGATCACGGTTTAGGCACAATCTACATAACATCCCTAAGTGCACAGTCGGGTTAACCGGTGCCGTGATCCGGGTCTAGGCATGTTCCCCGAGTTTTGCTCGACAGGCGCAGATTCGCCTTGTACTCTAGACTACACTGGGAAAGGGGTATGGCCGCCGCAATGGAGATTGGGTAGAAGAAGAAGTCAGGCGGCAGAACCAACGAAGCCAACCATGGCACGGATT
>JALGWA010000004.1 GCA_025774425.1 bacterium | reverse complement strand
GTTGTACGCCGACCCGACCTCGAGCCCGGAGTCCCTGAGCTTGACGGCGTAGAGATAAGCGTCGTTGGGCCGCGTCTCGGCCGTCGCCCCGTAAAGGTTGCGGTACATGAGGGCGCGGATCTCCGGGTCGCTTTCCTGCTCGAGCGTCTTCTCGGCGAATGCTATCATCCCGCTCGTGTCCCCGAGGTCGTGGAGCATCACGCCCGTGATCAAGTAGTAGGCGTTCACCCTGTACTGCGATTCCGGGTAATCCAGCAGGAACTGCTCGAGCCGCTCGAGCATCACCTCGGGCTGGTCCTCCGAGTATGACCGCTGCAGAGCCATGAGGTCCTCGCTCCCCTCCGGCTCGGTCAACCTGCCCTTGAGCAGGCTTCCGACGAGGATGCCGGCTGCGATCACGAGGAGCAGGATCCAAAGTCCAGACTTCATTCAGTTCACCGCCTTCTCACCTTTTCGGAGATCGACTTGGCCTGCGTGAAGAGCAGGAGGTAGTCTCTCCCGCCCGCCTTCGAGTCGGTGCCCGACATGTTGAAGCCGCCGAAGGGGTGCACGCCGACCAGGGCCCCCGTGCACTTCCTGTTGATGTAGAGATTGCCGACGTGGAAGACCCTCTTCGCCTTGTTGATCTTCTTCCTGTTCCGGGTGTACACCGCGCCGGTGAGCCCGTATTCGGTGTTGTTGGCGATCTCGAGGGCATGGTCGAAGTCGCGCGCCTTGATGACCGCCAGCACCGGCCCGAATATCTCCTCCTGGGAGATCACGGCGTGGGGCTTCACGTCCTTTATCACCGTCGGTCTGATGAAATAGCCCTTGCCGCGCATGCGCTTGCCGCCGGCGACGAGCTTCCCTTCGGTCTTGCCGATCTTGATGTAGTTCATGATGCTCTTCGCCGCCCGCTTGTTGACGACCGGGCCCATGTAGTTGGCGAAGTCGCGGGGCGGGCCCACCTTGATCGCCTCGACCTTGGGTATGAGCTTGTCCAGGAACTTCTTGTAGACGCTGCCGACGACGACGGCCCGCGAGCAGGCCGAACACTTCTGGCCCTGGAAGCCGAATGCCGCGCTCAGCACTCCGTCGACGGCGTCGTCGATGTCGGCCTCGTTGTCGACCACTGTCGTGTCCTTGCCGCCCATCTCGGCGATCACCCGCTTGATCCAGATCTGGCCGGGCGCCATCTTGGCCGCCTGCTCGACGATCCTCAGGCCGACCTCCTTGGATCCCGTGAATGCTATGAACCGCGTCTTGGGATGCAGCACCGCCGCCTCCCCGGCGTCGCTGCCGCTTCCCGGCAGGAAGTTGAGCACGCCGGGAGGGATGCCCGCCTCGGTCGCGACCTCGACGAACTTGGCCGCGATCACAGGCGCGTCGCTCGACGGCTTGAGTACCACCGTGTTCCCCGCGACGATGGCCGCCGTCGTCATGCCGACGAGGATGGCGAGCGGGAAGTTCCACGGCGGGATCACCACCCCGACGCCTATCGGGATGTACCAGAGCTCGTTCTTCTCGGACGGTATCCTCGTGAGCGGCTGGTCGGCGGCGTACCTCAGCGCCTCGCGTGCGTAGAACTCGCAGAAGTCGATGGCCTCCGCCACGTCCGCGTCGGCTTCGATCCACGGCTTGCCGACCTCGAATACCATGTAGGCGGCGAGCTCGAGCTTGCGCCTGCGCATGATGCGCGCCATCCTGAACAGGTAGTTCGCCCTGACCGAGGCCTTCTCGTACTTCCATGTCTGGAACGCCTCGTAGGCGTTCTCGACGGCCTCGTTCGCCTGCTTCGGGCCGGCCTTCGCGATCGTTCCCACGACGACATCGGGATCGGACGGGTCGATCGAGTTCCAGGATTTCTTGGACGTCCTCTTCTTCCCGCCGATTATTATCGAGTACTTCGCGCCGAGCCGCCGCTCCACTTTCCCGATGGCCTTCTCCATGAGAGCCCGGTTCCTGGGCTTGGAGAAATCAGTCAACGGTTCATTTCTGAACCTCTTCATCACGTCCTCCTTCGACCACTTCCTATTTCAATACCCCGTACTTCTTGCCGACCTTGGTGAACGCCGCAATGGCCTTGTCCAGGTGCGCGCGCTCATGCGCCGCCGAGATCTGGACCCTGATCCTCGCTTCGCCCTTGGGCACGACCGGGTAGGCGAAGCCGATGACGTATATCCCCTCGGCGAGCAGGTCCCTCGCCATATCATGCGCCAGCTTGGCGTCGCCGAGCATGATCGGAATGATGGGATGGACGCCGGGGATGATGTCGAAGCCGGCCTCGGTCATCTTCTCGCGGAAGTACTTGGTGTTCTGCTCGAGCTTGTCCCGGAGCTCGGTGGTCTCCGAGAGCATCTTGAACGTCGCGAGCGCGGCCCCGATGATCGGCGGCGCGACCGTGTTGGAGAAAAGATACGGCCGTGACCGCTGGCGCAGCGTCGCTACGATCTCCGCCCGTCCGCTGGTGAAGCCGCCGGAGGCGCCCCCGAGCGCCTTGCCCAGGGTCCCGGTGATGACGTCGACCCGCCCCATGACGCCGCGGTACTCGGGCGTGCCGCGGCCCGTCTTGCCGACGAAACCCGTCGAATGCGCGTCGTCGATCATGACCATGGCGCCGTACTTGTCGGCGAGGTCGCAAATCTCGTCGAGCTTGGCGATGTCGCCGTCCATGGAGAAGACCCCGTCGGTCGCTATCAGAACCCGCTTGGCGCCCTTGGCCTCCTTGAGCCTCTCCTCGAGGTCGGCCATGTCGCCGTGCTGGAATACCATCCTCTTGGCCTTGCACAGTCTTATGCCGTCGATGATCGACGCGTGGTTCAAGCGGTCCGAGATGACGACGCACTCGTCGTCGAGAATCGTCTCGAAGAGGCCGCCGTTGGCGTCGAAGCAGGACGAGTACAGTATGGTGTCGTCCGTGCCGAGGAACTCCGATATGGTCTTCTCGAGCTCCCTGTGTATGTCCTGCGTTCCGCATATGAACCGCACCGACGAGAGCCCGTAGCCGTGCGTGTCCAGCGCCTTCTTGGCCGCTTCGATGAGAGCCGGGTGATTGCCGAGGCCGAGGTAGTTGTTGGCGCAGAAGTTGATGACCTCGCCGTCGGTGACCTTGATGTCAGCGCCCTGGGGGCTGAGGATGATGCGCTCGTCCTTCCACAGCCCGGCGTCCTTGATCTCCTTCAGGGCCTGAGCCATTCCTTCCTTGACTTCTGTTGTAAGCATCCTTTGACCCTCCCTTTCGTGGATTAGCAGTACGCCTCGGAAAGCTTGCCAACGGCTTACACGGGATTATACTACGGGCCGCTCAAGTTTCAAGTGTTTTCACCGGGCCGTCGCGGCCTAGTCCGGGCGCTCACCGGGGCGCCCCGCGCCGGCGTGGTTGCCCTTGCGGTAGGATGTCGGGGTCGTGCCCACGACGCTCTTGAAGCGCCTGCTGAAGTAGTTGGCGTCCTCGAAGCCGACGAGGTAGGCGACTTCCTTGACGAGGAGATCCCCGCGGGCCAGGAGCTTGCGGGCTTCGTGCATGCGCCTCCGGGCGATGAACTCGTTGCATGTCATCCCGGTCGCCGTCCTGAACCTGCGGCAGAACTGCCACGGGTCGAGGCCGACGTGCCTGGCGACGGCCGAAGGCGCGAGCGCCGGGTCGAAGAGTCTCTCGGAGAGATAGCGGAGGGCCGATGCGATCCGGTCCTCCGCGGCCGCCCCGGGCCGCTTCCCGGCTGCGGCCTCTTCGACGACCGTCCCGCCCGTGTCGCGCTCGTCCATACGCTCCCCCCGGATGCGCAGCCCGTCCCGCCCGGACCCGCCCACTCCGCTCACCGTTGATATCGTCCCCCGGCTTGTCCGTCTTTAGGCCGGTCTTGCCTTCGTTGGCCGGATTTTGTGTTTGCCGCCGCCCCCGGCCCGTCGTAACCTGGGCTGCGCGGCCGCGCGATACCGGAGCCGGGCGATTAAACCAGCGGCCGGCCCGGCTTGTCTAAGTGTTTGGAAGGCAAGAGCCGGACAATGGATGAGCTCAGCACCAGGTTTGCACATGGCGACGAAGGCGTGTTCGAAGAGGTCGTCGAGAGGTATTCGCGGAAGGTGTACGGGCTCTGCTACCGGATCCTGAGGGATGAGGAAGAGGCGCGCGACATGGCGCAGGAGGTCTTCGTGCGGGTCTATGAGAAGCGCGGCAAGTTCGGCGGGAGGTCCGCGCTCTACACGTGGATCTACCGCATAGCGACCAACATGTGCCTCACGCACCTCAAGAGACGCCGCATTCCGACGGTTCCCCTCGAGGCCGTCGAAGGGATGCTCGAGGCCGCACCGGCGGGCGGCGGCCCGGATTACAGCCGGCTCGAGAGGGCCGTGTCGCAGGCCATGGTGGGGCTTCCGCCGAGGCAGAGGGCCGTCTTCGCGATGCGCTTCTTCGAGAAGATGTCCGTCAGGGAGATAGCGGAGGCGACGGGCACGACGACGGGTGCGGTCAAGGCCAACTATCATCACGCCGTAAGGCGCCTCAAGGAGATGCTGGGCGAAGGAGGGTCGACATGAGCGCGCGCGATTGTCTCGATGAGGATCGCCTCATCGATTTCGTCATGGGCGAGGTGACAGGTGGGGAGGCCGCGGGCATCGAGGAGCACATCCGGCGGTGCCCGGCGTGCCGCGGGCGCGTCGAGTCGCTCCGGCGGACGCTCGACCTGGCCGCCATGGACAGGGTGCCGGAGCCCGTGCCGGCCTACTGGGAGCACTTCGCCGCAGGCGTGCGCCATCGCATAAGGAGCCGCGCCGAGTCGAGGAAGAGGCGCATCCGGCTGATCCTCATCCCCGGGTTGGCGACGGCCGCGGCATCCGTGCTCATCGTGCTGATGCTCGCGCGCGGGCCCGTCGAACCAGTCGTGGACGTCGAGGCCGTCGTCGCCGAGATCAACACCTCCGCCGTGGCCGAGGAGGTGCTGGTGGAGGCGGCGGTCGACGCGCTCCTCGTCGCCCAGTTCGGCGAGGAGGCCGACCTCCTGGACAACTATCTGATCGAAACCGGGGACGTCGCCGAGATCGTCACCGAGCTCGACGACGAGGAGGAGAGGGAACTGATAAACAAGCTCGCCACCATCATGGAGTCGAGAGGAAGCGCAGAGACGATTGCGGGAAAGGAGTGTTGGAGTTGATCAAGACAGTCGGCGTTCTCGTTCTCATCGGGCTGGCCATAGGAGCGCCGGCGCCCGGCCGCGCCCAGGACGAGAGGCAAGCCAAGGAGATCATCGACGCCTACAAGGTCTGGAAACTGACCGACGTGCTCGACCTCTCCGAAGACGAAATGCCGGTGTTCTTTTCCAGGGTCAGGAAGATCGGCGAGGCCGAAGACCGCCACAGGCGCGCCGAGAGGGAAGCCGTGAAGGAGATTGACGAGCTCCTCAAGGCCGGCGCGGACGATGCCGAGCTCGCGGGCGCGCTTCGCAGGTACGAAGACATGAGGCGGGCGCACTGGGAGGAGACCCAGCGGCTGCGCGAGCAGGCTGCTTCCATGCTCACGCTCCGGCAGAGGTGCAAGTACGCGGTGTTCGAAGAGCGCTTCCGCGCCGAGATCAGGAAGATGATAAGCGACGTGCGAAGCGGGCGGGACGCCCGGGACGGGACTCGTGTCCTGCCGCCCCAGGGTGAGGGTAAGCGCCAAGGTGGCTCCGGAAGGGGCAGGCGGTAGGCCGGCGGACGGCGCGCTAGTCGGCGACGACGAGCGGCACCTTCCTGGTTCCGCCGACGGGATCGTTGGAGTCGATCTCGAGCCAACGCTCCCGGCCCGTCCAGGCCTCGGCGAGGCCGATCTCGATCTCGACCTCCTCGTCCGCGCCCAGCGTGAAGCGCCCGGGACTCGCCACGCACCCGAAGCACCTCACTTCAGTCACCTCGAGTTCGCCCCCTCCGCGGTTCGCCACGCGCAGCCGCGCCGGTTCGTACGCGTCCACTTTCTTCTCGACGAGCAGCATCGAGGGTGTCGTGTAGAGATAAGGGGCGTCGCTCCGCGTGACCTCGCCCGTCACGGTAAGGACTATCCTCTGGGCCGCCGGCCCCGACGCATCGACATAGACCGTCTTGGTCACTTTCTCGGCGATGGTCTCCCCGGTGAATGAGAGCCTGAGTTCGGCCGTCTCTCCGGGGGGCAGGACCTCGCGATCCAGGCCGGTCGTCAGGCATCCGCAGGACGAGTGCGCCGAGACGGCGAGGGGCTCCTCGCCCTTGTTCGTGAGCCGGATCGTGTGCGTCACGGTCTCGCCGCGCTCGATCGACCCGAAACTCCATGTCGTGGTCTCGACGGTGAGAGGGCCGCCGGCGTCCCCGCCGCCCGATCCGGCCGGCACGCCGCTTCTCTTCGCCGTCGACGAACACGACGCCGCGACGGCGCAACACGCGGCGAGCGCGAGGGCGGCGGCCGGCCCCCGCCACGCTACCATACCTCGGCCCTCACGAAGAGAGTGAGCATGTTGGCGTCGTAGTTGAAGTCGGAGACCTCGTAGTCGCGGTTGTTGAGGTAGCGGTTCTCCAGCGTCAGTCTCACGCCTCGTGCTATGTCGGCGTTCACCGCGATCACGTAAGTGTAGAGGCGCGTCGTCTCGGAGAAGTCGAATGCACCGCCGTGAGTGCCGGCGCCGGTGTAGACGACGCTCGCGCTCAGCGCCAGGCCCGGCCTCGGCTCGTAGCTTCCCTGTATGCTCCAGGTCGGGTACACGAGACGGCCGCCGCCCTCTGTCCGGTTCACGCTCAACAGGTGCCTCATGAACACGGCGAAGAGCCAGGTCCTCTTCTCGATCACGAAGCGGGATCGCCAGCCCTTCCTGTCGGGACTGTAGGACAGGGCGCGGAAGTAGGATTCCCAGTCGGGCGTCAGGTAGATGAAGGCATTTTCGAACCTGATGTCGGCGGTCCTGACATCGAGCGAGGCGAGTACGCCGTTGCCGTCCTTGTCGACGGCGGCGAGGCCGTCCCATGTCCGGGCGCTCGTCAGGGTGGCCTCGCCGACGAGCGTCAGCCACCGGAGGAGCGGCGCCTCGAGCGTCAGCGCGTACACGGTGTTCTTGTAAGGCACGGGCGGATAGCCGGGCGGGCCCTCGACGGTCTCCACCGAGCCCTCGTCCTCCTCCGACCTGACGACCGTCAGGCCCCCGGTCAGGAGGCCTGAGGCGTGCGAAAGGTATTTCGATAAGCCGAGTCGTGCGCCGAACGTGTTCATCTGCCTCATCAGGCCGAAATCCGTCTGGCGGGCGGTTTTCGGCCTGGCGTAGAAGGCATCCACTCCGACCACGTCGCCGGGGCTTGCATGGAAATCGACGCCCTCGAAGGTCAGCACCGGCCCCAGGATTTCGAGGCTCCCGCCGATGATCGCGCCGGCCGTGCCCGGCATGGAGGCGCAGACGGGGCACGCCCCGCCCTCGGCGTCGTCCTTGAGGTCCCATCTCATCAGCGTGAGCGGCGTGTAGAAGATCTCATAGAAGCCGGCGCGCGACCGCAGGGACGGCGTCTCGTAGGCGATGAAGGCGCTGCCGAACTGCGACGCGTAATAGTCCGGTCCGCTCACGAGCACTATTTCGGGCTCGTTCGAGACCCTGACGCGGCCGCCGATGCGGAGTTCGTGCGTGACCGGGTAGGCGAGATCGAAGACGAAGCGGCTCCTCAGGGAAAGGCCGCGCCGTATGAGCTCGCCGTAGGTGCTTCTCAAGGGGCCCGGTGTGCCCGAGTCTACCCATCTCCATCTCAGCCGGATGTCGCTCGAGAACTCCAGGTCGTCGAGGGCGGAGGCCGTCGCCGCGGCGGGCAGGAGGGTTACGGCCGCCGGGTATGCAAGCGCGAGGGCCGCAAGCACGCCGAGGACCGCGCCGAGACGCTTCGCCGCCATGACTAGCGCTCCACCCGCAGGGTCTTCTCGAGGGTCGAGCGCAGGATATCGGCGAGGTCCGGGGGATGGTCGTATTGCGCCAGCACGAGGTTTCCTTCGCCGTCGATCACGAATACGCTGAAGGTGTAATCGAGCGCCTTGTACTGTTTGGTGATTCTCTGACCGCGGTCCCAGAGGTGGGGTATGGTGACTCCCTCGCCCTTGAGGAAGGCGCGGACGCCCTGCATGTTCCCGATGTCGTAGTTTACGCCGAAGAAGGCGGCCGCGGAGTTGCTGTACTCGTCATAGACCTCCTGGCACTCGAGCAGGGCCTCCCTGCAGCTCGGGCAGGTCATGCTCCAGAAGATGAGCACCGTGGCGCGGGCGGAATGGACCACTTTGGCCAGCACGACCTCCTCGTTGTCGTCGATCCGCTGCAGGCTGCCCAGCGGCGCGTCGTCGCCGGGGCGGAGACGCCCCGCGGATGACTTTCCCGACTGCGAGCAGCCCAATGCGATGACCGGTATCAGCGCCGCGAGGGCGATCTTCCTGCGTATTGCCGTCGTCATGCTTCCTCCTCTTGCTGTTCGTATGGGCAGATTGTACAGCCGCCGGCCGGGGTTTGCAACGCCCGATGAGGGGATTCGATGAATGGGCTTGAAGAGCGTGCACCGATGTCCGACAATCGAGGCCGTACGGAAGATACGCATCCGGAGGTGGGAGCATGAAGACTACACTTACCCTTGCGAAAGCGGACATCGGGAGCATAGGCGGGCACATAAGGCCGAGCCGCAGGCTGCTCGATGCAGTCGCGCGCCAGATCAAGCGGAGGAAGGCGGGGCTCATCAGCGATTTCTACATGTCCCACACGGGCGACGACATCGCCGTACTCCTGGTGCACAAGAAAGGGAAGAACGCCCGCGCGATACACAAGTTCATCTGGGACGTTTTCGTCGCGGCGTCGCGCGAGGCGCACAAGCAGGGCCTCTACGGCGCGGGCCAGGACCTTCTCAAAGACGCATTCTCCGGCAACGTCAAGGGGCTCGGCCCCGGTGTCTGCGAGCTCGAGTTCGACGAGAGGCCCAACGAGCCGTTTCTCGCCTTCGCGGCCGACAAGACGGACCCGGGCGCCTTCAATCTCCCGCTCTACCTCGCCTTCGCCGATCCGATGTACAACTCGGGTCTCATGCTGAGCCCGTCGATGTTCAAGGGATTCCGGTTCACCATCATGGACGTGTCCCATGTCGGGGCGGACCGCGTGATCGAACTCGACGCCCCCGAGGAGATCTACGACATCGCGGCTCTGCTGCGCGACAACCAGCGATTCGTCGTCGAGAGCGTGGCGTCCAGGGGGACCGGCGAGCAATGCGTCGCCGTCAGCACGACACGGCTGCACAACATTGCCGGCAAATACACCGGCAAAGACGACCCCGTCATGCTGGTCAGGGTGCAGGGGACCTTCCCTGCGACGGGCGAGGTGCTTCAGCCTTTCGGGATCGGCCACTTCGTCGCCGGCTTCATGCGCGGAAGCCACGTGGGGCCCCTCATGCCGGTCAGAATCAACTCCGCGATCTCGTGGTTCGACGGCCCGCCGGTGGTCAGCTGCCTGGCGTTCTGCGTGCACAGGGGGAAGCTCACCGAGCCGGCCGACGCCTTCGATCACCCGTTCTGGGACCACGTCCGGGACAACGTCTCCCACAAGGCCATGGCCATGCGCGAGCAGGGATTCTCCGGCTGCGCCATGCTGCCCTACCAGGAACTCGAATACGGCGGCATCGTCGAGAAAATGGAGGCGCTCGACAGGAGGTTTCGCATAAGAAAGGAAAAATCGGCAAAGACGCGGAAATGACGGAACCCCGCCGACGGGTGGCGGGTTAAAGATGGGTGTGAGTCGAGGCAAACCCCTGCGAAAGGAGTGACGGGATGAAGATGCTGATCAAGCCGAAGACGCTTGGCGTCTGCGTCGGCCTGTTCATGCTGATCCTTGCGATTTCCGGCCCGGGGCGGGCGGGGTCCAAGGCCGTGGATGAGAGCGCGTGGCTCGGTGTGCAGCTCCAGGCGCTCAATGACGACCTCAGGGAGGCCCTGGACATGGATGAGGACGCCGAAGGCGTGCTCATCGCCGAAGTCGTCGACGACAGCCCGGCCGATGAGGCGGGGCTCGAAGAGGGCGACGTCGTCACGGCCGTCGACGGGAAGAAGGTGGCGTCGGTCGAGGATCTCGTCGCTGCGGTCAGGGATCGTTCTCCCGGTGACGAGATCGAACTCGAGATCGTCCGGGACGGGCGCCGCAAGACCATCACCGCGGAGCTCGGCCGGGGCGGGATGGAGCGCGAGGTCGAGAGGGTCTTCGGGTCCTGGCCCGGCGAAGTCGGAGCCAAGGCCCGCAAGTGGATGCAATGCTGGGGCGGCGAGCGCGGCTATCTGGGCGTCGGCATCCTCGATCTCAACGACGATCTCGGCCAGTACTTCAAGGTCAAGGAGGGCGAAGGGGTTCTCATCACCGAGGTGGCCGATGACAGCCCGGCTGAGGAGGCGGGGCTCAAGGCCGGCGATGTCGTTCTCGAGTACGACGGCAAGGCGGTGCGGGACGCCGACGAGTTCCGCGAGTACGTGGCCGACACCGAGCCCGGTGAAGAGGTGGAGATAGTGGTGAAGAGGAAGGGCAGGAAGAAGACCTTTGAGGTCGAGGTCGGCGAGACGGAGTCGCCCATCGGGTACTTCATGGAGCCCTTCCAGCGTCCCGGCAAGAAGCACAAGTGCGGCAAGATTGTGATCAAGGGGGACGACGGGGAGATAGAGGTGTACAGCCCGGGCGGAGGCGACTGGCTCATATGTCCGCGTCGTGCCGGCGAGCCCCCCATGCCGGGCTGCAGGATGTACCTCAAGGGGTTGGAGGACCTCGAGGATCTCGAGGATCTCAAGGAACTCGATCTCGACGATCTCTATGAACTCAAGGGGCTGAAGGAGGAGATCGACGACCTCCAAAAGGATATCGAGGAGCTTCGCCGCCAAGTCGAGAAGCTCAAGAAATAGACCAGGGCGAGCATTACCTGAAAAGGATCGGTCTTACGCGGCGTTGCCTGCGTGCTCTCGATAGGCGGCGCCGCAACCCCTCCGATCGTGTTTGGGGGTCTGACCCTCTTCGGGCCTGACCCCCGAAGCGTTCTACTGATGTCGGCCTGCCCCGCAGGTTCCGCCGGGGTCTGATCCCGCCCGTCCGCGCCCCAACCGATTGTGCATTTTGAGCTCTGACCCCCCGGATTAGTGGGTGCCGGTCTTGAGGAACTCCTTGTAGTCGAAGACGCGGAAGGTGGGGCTGTTCTCGTTGTGGCAGCGCGTGCAGGTTCGGGGCCCGATTCGGACGAGCCCCAGGTCTTCTGAGCGCTTGCGATCGCGCATCACCGAGGACCTCGAGTAGAGCGAGCCGGGTCCGTGGCATGACTCGCACTGGATATTGGCGAGGTCGACCACCATCTCGGCGCTGCCGTAGCCGCCCGCGGCATAGCCCGTCGTGTGGCATGCGAGACAGATCGGGTTCTTGCGCTCGTCCACCTTGAGCGTCTCGAAAGCGTGCGCATGCGCCGTCTTCTTCCAGGCCTTGAACGTCTCCAGGTGGCAGACCTTGCATCTCCTGTCGCCGACGTATGCGGGTGCCGGCTTGCCTTCGGTCCCGCCCTTGTCTTTCTGCTCGGCGGCGAGGATGAGGGCCGCCAGGGCGAGCATCAGCAGCACAATGGTGGCGATCCTTCTCATTGCGACCTCTCGAAAGGCGTCAACCATATTAGGCTTGCCGCCGAATTCAAAGTCAAGGCATAATTGGGCGGGAGGTTCCAGGTTTGCAAGAGCAGTCGAGATGCGCACGCGGCCCGGCCGCGGCGCTCATATTCATCTGTGCCTGGTTTGTCGGCGTCGCGCCGCGGGTGTACGCGGATGCTCCACCCGGGGGCCTGCTTCCGGGCGCGGAGATCATGCTTCCCGAGGACGAGGTCGAGGACCGCTTCTTCGCATACCTCATCGGCCTGGCCGGGGCCGATGCCTACGGCAGGCTGACGGGCGAGGACATCGCGCGGGCCCTCGGCGGCTTCCTGGGAAAGACGCGGGTTCCGTTCGAGCTCATAACCGAGATAGAGCGCCGGCGCGGCGAGCCGGGCGAGCCGGGCGTCGTCAGGATCGCTTTCACGCGGGAGCTCAAGGCGCCCGTGCCTTACAGCATACTCGGCTATAACCCTGGATCGGTGCGGGCGGACACCGTGGTGACCTTCTACGAGTGGTACCTCCCGCGGAGATCGATCCGGCTCGGCGACGGCTCCCGTACGACGCTGACGCATGTCCATGTCTTCGGCACCGTCGAGGGCTGGGCCGTCGTGGACATCGACGCGTGGGTGGACCTGCTCCTGGGAGGGCGTCTCGACGACACGTGGCTGGTCGTGATGGGCCTTTTCAAGTACGAAGGTGACTGGTACGGCATCGCCGCGGGTTACGGCCCGGGGGGAGAGGGTCGGTCGGGCGTCCTCAACTTCAGGACCAACAAGATACTGTTCCCGACGCCGGACGAGCTCAAGATGCTCGGTCCCTACTTCCGGAACTTCGTGAGGAATGAGAAGGGCCTGAAATCGCCCCCGCCTCCCTACGGCAAGTGGAGTAAGAAGTGAGCGGCGGACCGCCGCTCCGGGACTAGCCTCAACCGAATCCTCCCGGGAAGCCGCAGGAGAACCCATCGCCGCACGAACTCGAGAAAAGGGAGACCTTCTTCTCGACATTCTCCGACCGGCAACGCGGGCACGTCGCCGGCTCGTCTTCGCCGCCGAGGTCGATGATCTCGAACTTGAGCCGGCAGTCCCGGCACTCGTACTCGTGAATCGGCATGACAACCACCCCCTTTGTTTCTGCCTTTTGACTGCACAAACGCGCCGAAGGTTTCAGGTTGACCGCAGGAATATCAGGGTCTAAAGTAAGCAGTGAGCAGGCCAATTGCCAGGTGCGGGAGGGGTTCGAATGCAAAGGCCCATCGTCATCTTCGAGGACGAACATGTGGAGAATCTGTATCCGCTCGCCTTGACGAGGCCCGTGTTCGGCCTGCGATGCGGCATCTTCACGCTGGCTCGCAAGATAGAGGCGGTGCTCGGCTCGCCCGCCGGCTACCATGTCAGGGACTATCTCGCGCCCCTCGTCGGGGGCGGCCTGAGGTCCTACGCCGACGTCGTCGGCGAGGGCGGCCGCGCCCTGCTCGTCAACGGCCGGGTGCTCATGACGCCCGACCTCGCCCGGGCCTTCGAGCCGGGCCGGCGCGCGGCCTACGTCTCGCGCGGGACCGTGGTCGCGGCCTCGGTCGGCGAGGAGGACGTCGCGGCGCTGGACGCGGCCCTCGGGCGGCCGCTCGGCGGCGCACTGGCGTCGCTGCCCGCGGAGGAAGTCGATGCCGCCCTCATCGACTATCCCTGGGACCTGGTGAACGCCAACGGCGCGGAGATCCGGAACGACCACGCCCTGCTCGGCCTCACCGGGGCGCACAGCCACATCCCCGGCGGCGTCCACCTGGTGAACGAGGCCGCGGTCTACGTCGGCGAGGGTGTGCGCCTCGCTCCCGGCGTGGTGCTCGACGCCTCCGAGGGCCCCGTTCACATCGCCGGCGGCGTCACGGTCATGGCCAACTCGTCGCTCAAGGGGCCGCTCTACATAGGCGAGGGCAGTATCGTCAAGATGGGGGCCAGGATATACGGCGAGACCTCCATCGGTCCTGGCTGCAAGATAGGCGGCGAGGTCGCCGAGACCATCGTGCAGGGCCGCTCCAACAAGCAGCATGACGGATTCGTCGGCCACTCGTATCTGGGCGAGTGGGTCAACCTCGGGGCGGGGACGGATACGAGCGATCTTAAGAACAACTACTCCACGGTCAAGGTGCGCCTTTCCGATGAGACCATAGATACGGGCGAGATGTTCGTGGGGCTCTTCATGGGCGACCATTCCAAGTGCGGCATCGGCACCACTTTCAACACGGGAACCGTGGTGGGGGTGTGCTGCAACATATTCGGGGCGGGCTACCCGCCCAAGTTCATTCCCTCGTTCGTCTGGGGCGGCGCCGGCGGCTTCGAGGAGCATGACCTCTCGCGTGCGCTCGAGACCGCCCGCCGGGTGATGCTGAGAAGGGGAGTGGAGCCGGGGCCCCAAGTGGAGGCCGTTCTCAGGAAGGTCCACGAGATCACAGTCGCGAGCCGAAGCGCCTTCATGGAGAGCGCGTAGCCCCCGGAGGGCCGACTGTGCGCCTCGCCGAGGAGGTTTTTGCCCGTGGCGGATGAAACCGTACCCGGGAGTAGTCCCGACAAGTGTCCGCAGTGCGGCGGGCCGGTCCATGACGAGGACATGTGTCCTCACTGCGGGCTGACGCTTCCCGGGGCCGATGTCACCAATCTCACCGACTTCTCCGGCGAGACCGTGCCCGGCCGGTCCGCGGGCGCCGCCGGCGACGAGGAGGCCTTCGCCGTCGGCAGGGTTCTCGGCAACCGCTACGAGATCCTCGGCATCATCGGCAAGGGCGGTATGGGCTGGGTCTACTAGGCCCGCGACCGCGAGATCGACCGCGTCGTCGCCATCAAGGTCATAAAGCCCGACCTCGCCCGGGACGAGACCGTGATCGCCCGCTTCCGGGACGAGATCGTCCTCGCCCGCAAGGTCACCCACAAGAACGTCCTCCGCATCTTCGACATCGCCGAGGCCGACGGTTTCAAGTTCATCTCCATGCCCTACATAGAGGG
>JALGWA010000340.1 GCA_025774425.1 bacterium | reverse complement strand
ATAGGGGTGGCAACGACAAACAGTGAAGCCTGTTTCTTGTGAGGCATATGAATCTGGCGTATTACGCCGGTCCCTTGAAAAGCATAAGATGGTCCAGAAGTCGCTCCTGTTCCTCCGCTAGCAGCTTTGCTGCCTCGAAATCTCCTTTCTCGAGCGCGGCCTGCATCTTCCTGTCAATCCCCTCGATCTTCCGGGCTAGCGACCTGGTGTTCTTGCCGGCGCCGGATTTCTTCGCCTTCGAAGTCCTGGCGGTCCTGATGCTTGGCATGCTCTTGAGCTCGAACCCCCTTCCTACGCTGACTTCTTGAAGTCGATGAGATCGATCAATCTCACACTGCCTTCGGCGAACGGCCTGAATGCGAGATTCACTTTGCCCCCCGATTTCAAGAACTCCATCGCTCCAGAATCCTCGCTCGAAACTGCGACTTCTCCAAGCCTCCACTGCCCATCAGCCTTTTTAATCACACTTTGCTCCAAAGATTCAAGCAGAAAAACGGGACGCGGGTTGCATTCACCGAATGGCTCGAGCCGCATCAGCGCTCTGAAGTTCTCGATCCGCATGTCGTCAAGGGCGAGCACGGCTTCGATCCTGAGCTCCCTCTCGAGTATTGCGGGATCGATTTCGCTCTCGAGGAAAGACACGAAACCCTTGAGCATGGCTTCGGCTTTGGTGCGGTCGATCGAGAATCCGGCGGCCTGCTTGTGTCCCCCGTACCCCAGGAGGAGGTGCTTGTTGGCATTGAGCGCCGCCACCAGGTCGACGCCCTTCGGGGCGCGCGCCTCCCCCGTTCCGCGGTCGCCCTTGAGCGCGATTATGAGAACCGGCTTGTTCTCCTCCTCGGAGATTCTCGAGGCGCAGAAACCGACGGTCTTGTCCGGGAGGTTCTCCACGACCAAGGCGATGACCTTCGAGTTCTCGAAATCATGCGCGGCCAGCTCTTCATTCACCTTCGCCAGCGCCCGCCGCGCTCTTTCTTTTCTCCGTTCCCGCTCCGCGACGAGCGTGCCGAGTATCTCCTCGGCATCTTCCTCCTCGGTCGAGAGGAGGAGTTCGCACCCCAGGTTTCCGCCCTCGCTCGAGCGGGACGCCCCGATTAGCGGAACGATCTTGGACAGGATCTCCGTCACCGTCGAGTCTTCATCCACCCAGATGTGGGATCTCAGCGTCGTGAACGGAGTGATCCTCTTGCCGGCGATCTGTCTGACACCGTGGTACGCGATGACTCGGTTCTCACCGACGAGGGGCACGCGGTCCGCGAACGTTCCCAGAGCGGCCATGCCGAGCATGCCGTCAAGCGAAGGCGGGTTGCCGATCTTGCGATAGGACTCGACGAACACCTCCATGAATCTGTACGCCACGCCGCATCCTGCGAGCTCGCGGAAGGCGTACTTCGAGTCCGCCCTCTTGGGATCCATCACGGCGACGGCCCGAGGCAGTTCCTCCGGGGGCTCGTGGTGATCGGTGACTATGGCGTCTATCCCGACATCCGCCGCGTACGCCGCTTCTTCCCGGCAACTGACGCCGCAGTCGACGGTGATGACCAGGGACACGCCCGTCTCCTTGAACCGGTCGATAAGCCGCCTGGAGAGTCCCAGACCCTCGGTCGGGGAATCGGGAATGTAGTCGGAAACGTCTGCGCCTATCTCCTTCAGCGACCCGAAGACTATCGCCGTCGCGGTGATGCCGTCGGCGTCGTCGTGACCGACCACGGCGATGTGCTCGTCGTTCGAGACCGCCTCGAGCAGCCTCTCGACGGCGGGCTCGGCGTCGGGCAGGAGCATGCCGTCGGAAAGGTCCGATGTGTCGGGATCGAGGAACCTCCGCGCCTCGGCCTCGCCGGTGATTCCACGGGCGGCCATGACAGCCGCGGTCATGGGAGTGATTCCGAGCGCGTACTCGAGCCTCTTTACATCCGAAGGCTCCGGTCTCTCTATCTTCCAGCGGTATCTTGCCATGAGTCGATCTATCCGGGTCCCGCGAAGACCCGCTCGAACACCTCAATCGCCCGGTCTATGTCGCCGTCATCTATGTCTAGATGCGTGACCGCCCTTATCGTGGTGCCGCCGAACGGTACCACAAGAACTCCCTCGCTCTCAAGACGTAAGATCGCTTGATTGACCGAGAGCCCGCTTCCAGCCACGTCCACGACCACGATATTCGTCTGGACGGTCTCGAGGTCGACGGCGACGCCGCCGATCCCGGCGAGCGCTTCGGCGAGTCTGCGTGCGCGCGCATTGTCGTCGGCCAGCCGCTCGATGTTGTGCTTGAGCGCGTAGATCCCGGCTGCCGCAATCATGCCGACCTGCCGCATTCCCCCGCCGAGGAGTTTACGGTTCCGATGGGCCTGCTTGATGAAGGCCGCGTCGCCCACGACCATCGAGCCCACCGGCGCACCCAGGCCCTTGGAGAGGCAGAACATGGTCGAATCGCAGAGTGAGCAGTACTCCTTGACATCGACTCCCGACGCGACCGCCGCGTTGAAGATCCTGGCCCCGTCGAGATGCACCTTGAGGCCGCGCGAGTCTGCGAGCTCGCGTATCTCACGCATGGCCTCGAGCGGGTAGATCACGCCTCCCGCCTGATTGTTGGTGTTCTCGAGACATATGAGCCGCGTCACGGGCTCGTGCGGGTCGTCCGGCCTTATCGCCCGCTCGATCTCGCCGGCTTCGAGTATGCCCCTGTCGCCCTTGAGGGGCGCGAGCTGCACTCCGGATAACACCGCCGGCCCGCCCGCTTCGTATTTGTAGATGTGCGAGCCCGCCTCGATGATCGCCTCGTCTCCGCGTCTGATCTCGGCCGCGAGGCGCTCGAGGGCGATCGCGGTCGGATCGTCGCCGAAGACATCGTCCCCGACGACGGCGTCGGCGACGGCTTTTCGCATGGCCGGCGTCGGCCTCGTGACCGTGTCGCTCCTGAGATCGATGGGATCATGCGGCATAAACCGTCCTCACAAGCAAGAAGACCATTGCAGCCAGTATACGAATCGGGCAGGGCCGTGTCAATCCGGGTGCGCGGCTAATCGTGCAACGCATTGTGTGCGGTATCGCATGACCGGTATGGACAAGGCGTGCAACCCCCTACCCCGGCCCGCCCGGATTTCACGGCCGCCTTGGCGCAGCGGCCGGCGGTGCGCTCCTGACCTCGGGGTCCGACCCCCGAGAGGCAGACCCCGGCCGACTGTGCATTTTGAGCTCTGACCCCGTCAGACGAGGCGCCGCTTGTCCCCGGCCCGCCGGGTAACGCCCAGACGGTCCAGGTGTTCGAGGATGGGGACGGCGTACTTGCGGGTGGTTCCGAGCACCTTCTTGAGCTCGCTGACGGTCGCCTCTCCGTGGGCCTCGAGGTACTCGGCGATCCTCCGCCTCGCCTCGTCGATTGCGCGCGCATGCACGTAGAGTCCAACGTCGAGCTTGACGACCGAACCCTCCTCGACGAGCAGGCTCATCACCTTGCGGAGAGTCGCGGGGTCGGCTCCGGCGGCCCGGGCGATATCGGCCTCCGACGGCGTCTGGAACATGCGATCCTCGAGCAGGCCGAGCACTGTTCTCCTCGCCGCCTCTTCCGCCGGGCTCAGGTCGACGTCGCTCGAGCCGACCCTCACCTTGCCCTTCCTCGCGAAGACCCCGCCGTCGCCCGAGAGCTTCTCGAGAACCCAGTTGAGCAG
>JALGWA010000339.1 GCA_025774425.1 bacterium | reverse complement strand
GATACACTACCTCCAGACCGGTCCCGAGATATGGGAGGACACCGGGGGCGAAATCGACGTCTTCATCGCCGGCGTGGGAAGCGGCGGCAGCGTCCAGGGCATCGGCACTTTCCTCAAGGAGAAGAACCCGAGGGTCAAGATAGTGGCCGTCGAGCCCAAGAACAGCGCCGCCCTCCTCGGACGGGAACCCGGTCTCCATCAGATACACGGCATCGGCGACGGCTTCATACCGGCCGTCCTCGACGTCGAACTCGTCGACATGGTGATGACCGTCTCCGACGAGGAGGCCGTCGAGACGACGCGGAGGCTCTCCAGGGAGGAGGGCCTGCTGGTAGGAACCTCGTCGGGGGCCAATGTCTTCGCCGCGCTCCACATGGACAACGGCCACAACAAGGTGGTCACCCTCCTGCCCGACCGCGCCGAGAGGTATTTCAGCACGGCGCTCCTCTAGGCCGGCGCGGCCGACCCGGCGCTTCTTCCTCGAACTCCAGGGTGAACCGCTCCCGGCTCATCGACCCCTCCACGGCCCGGTCGGCACCCGCGCAGGCGCCCGTCGAACCGGGGAGGCCTGCAGACCGGCCCCGACAACCCGCCGGTGTCACTGTCTCTTGCTGTTCCCGCGCATGCGTCTCGATTCCATTGACGCCGGCCGCGTATTCGTGCTACACGACTTGCGCGGGGACGCGGACCCGCCACGAGGCGGAGACGACGCTCCTGTTGCCCGGAGTGCGCTCGGCCGGCGCATACGAGGCCGGCTGCAACCGCCGCGTGGCGCCAAGCCCGGGCGCGCATCCGCCGGGAGCGGCCCCGGCCGCGGGACTATGCCGAATGGAGGTAAGTCGAGATGAAAGTAATCGCGTTCAACGGAAGCGCCAGGAAGGACGGCAACACGGCCGCCATGATAAGGCATGTCTTCTCGGAGCTCGAGCGGGAAGGCATCGAGACCGAGCTCTACCAGATGGCCGGCAGGAAGATCCACGGTTGCACGGCGTGCTACAAGTGCTTCAAGAACAAGGACGGTCACTGCGCGGTCACAGACGACATCGTCAACGAGTGCATAGACAAGATGGTCGAGGCCGACGGCATCATCCTCGGCACGCCCACCTACTTCGCCAACGCCAGCCCGGAGATCATGGCGCTCGTATGCCGTGCCGGCCTGGTCGCCATGGCCAACGGTGCCATGCTCAAGCGCAAGGTGGGGGCCGCCGTCGTCGCAGTCCGCCGGAGCGGAGCCAATCACGCCTTCAACTCCTTGAACCACTTCTTCTTCATAAGCCAGATGATCGTGCCGGGCTCGAGGTACTGGAATATGGGAGTGGCGCGCGACATAGGGGAGTTCGAGAAGGACGAGGAGGGCCTGCTCACCATGGAAGTCCTGGGTCGGAACATGGCATGGCTCCTGGCCAAACTCAGATAACACTTGAACAAAAGGGCCGCCCCATGCGTAGTGTGTAGTGGAGAAAGGAGATCGGTTCATGGAAAAGCACATCACATTGGTCGCGGCCTTCCACATCGCGTTCGGCGTCATCATGATCGCGGGCAGCATCGCCCTCGGCACGGTGCTGACCGGCCTGAGCTTCTTGACGGGTGAGCCCGAGGTCATGGCCATACTCGGGACTATCGCCCCAATCATCGGCTTCTTCATGGCCGTCGTCGGCGTGCCGATGGTGATAGGCGGCGTCGGGCTGCTCAAGAGACGCTCGTGGGCGAGGATAGTCGTCCTCATCGTCTCGGTCCTGGCGCTGTTCAAAATACCGGTGGGAACGGCTCTCGGCATCTATTCGATCTGGGCCATGCTCCAGGACGAGACGGTGCAGATCCTCAACAAGTAGCCCTGCACTCGGCGCGGAGAACCCGGCCCAGCACGAGGTGCGCACCCAGCCCGCCCAAGCCGTAGGAGACGGCCAGTGCTCCGAACACCCCGGGCAGACCGTAGAGGCGTGAGCCCAGCAGGGCGAGCGGCAAGTAGACCGGGAACATCTGCACCAGCACGAGGGCCGAGGCGTGAAGCGGCCGGTTGAGCGCGCTCAGGGCCGCCGATGCCACCATGACTACGCCCTGCAGGCCGAACGCGAGTGGCACAATCCTCAGATAGGTCACTGCGGTAGCCACCACCAGCGGGTTGTCGTTGAAGACGGAGGCGACGGGTCGGGCGAGCGTCGCCAGCGCCGCGAACATCAACGCTCCCCAAGCGACGGCGAGCGCTTCGGCGGACCTCGCGCCCCGGCTCAGCCGGCCGACGTCCCCCGCGCCCCAGTTTTGCCCGACGAAGGGCATGAGAACCGACGCCAGCGCCACCACTACCGTGAAGGCGAGGAACTCGATCCGGGAGGACACGCCGTAGCCCGCGACCGCCGGCGTGCCGTAGGCCGAGACGAGCCTCGTGATGAAACCTATGGCCAGGGGAACGATGATCCGCGTACCGGCGGTTGGGACGCCGATGTACAGCACGCGCCTCCACGAATCGAGAACCTCCCGCGCCTTCGGGATCACCGCGCTCAGCATCCTGTCGCGCCGGCCCAGGACGTAGAGGGCGACGGCAAGCGTCGTCGCTCTCGAAAGGACAGTGGCGAGCGCGGCGCCCTCGATCCCGAGCCGGGGGAAGGGCCCGGGACCGAATATGAGGAGAGGATCTAGGCCGGTGTTGACCAGCGCGGCGATCACCATGATGAGGGCCGGTGTCTTCACGTCGCCCGTCGCCCGTATGGCGTTGTTGCCGACCATGGGCACGACGACAAACATCACGCCCAGATACCAGATGCGCATGTACTTCGCCGTGAGCGGCAGCACTTCCCTGCTCGCACCGAGAAGCCGGAAGACGGGCCC
>JALGWA010000338.1 GCA_025774425.1 bacterium | reverse complement strand
CGAGCGCGGGCCGGAGGCGGGCGAGAAGATCATCCGCGAGGTCCTCCCCCACCGCCCCGCCGGACTCGGCCAGCGCATCCTCCACGAGCGGCATCAGCAGCTTGTCCGCGTAGTCGCCGGCGTAGGAGCGGTGGAGCCGGGCGACGTACTCCTTGCCGATCGACAGTTCGAGCCGGACGTCGGCCCGCACCTCGCCCTCGGGGGTGAGCGGCTTCGCCGCGACGGCGATCTCGGAGGGCTCGACCGGGTACAAGGCGACTCTCCGCCATCTCGGGAGCAGGTGGATGCCGCTCTCCAGCAGGACGCACGCCCCTCCGCCCTTCTGGACGACGCCGACCTTCCCGCCCGGGACATAGGTGGTGCCGGCGGCGATCGCCGCCGCGGCGACGGCCAAGAGGGCGATCAGATGTTTCTTCTTCATGCGTGCACCTAATGCCTTGCGGCACGGACTCCCGGAGATTACCTTAGCTCATGGTAATAGTATCGGCCGGCTGTGTCGAGTGATTGGGGCGAATTTCGGTGCGTGGGAGCGGCGATGTCGGAGTGGTGGGAATCCTTCTTCGATGAGAACTTCCTGGAGTACGCATTCCCGAGAATTTCGCGGCGCGTGACCATGAGGGACGTGCGCTTCATCGAGAAGGCACTCGCCCTGAAGAAGCGCGCAAGCATACTGGACGTCTGCTGCGGGATAGGCCGGCACGCCGTCGAGCTGGCCCGGAGAGGTTACCGCGTCACGGGTGTCGATGTCAGCGAGCGCTATCTGGAAATCGCCGCCGCCCGTGCGCGTCGGAGGAAGGTGAGGCTTGTCTTCGACAGGCGCGACATGAGGAAGATGCCCTATCGGGACGAGTTCGACGCGGCCGTCCTCATGTGGACGAGCTTCGGCTACTTCGAGGACGAAAGGGACGACCTCAAGAGCCTCCGTGCCATTCGGAGAGCTCTTCGGCCGGGCGGGAAGTTCCTTATCGATCTCATCAACCGCGATTGGCTGGTGAAGAATTTCCAGTCCCACAGCTGGGCGGAGGTCAAGGAGGGGTTCGTGCTCGAGCATCGCGAGTTCGACCCGGCGAGGAGCAGATTGAACTCCGAGTGGGTATTCGTCGGAAAGGGGAGCGGCGGGGGCGGCGTCGAGCGCAAGAACATCACGCTGCGCATCTACTCGCTGCATGAGCTCCTGGGGCTGATGGAGTCGGCCGGGTTCGCGGTGGCGGCTGTCTTCGGAGACCGCGATAATTTGATGCCGACTCCGGACCATCGCATGCTCGGGATCCTCGCGTGGAAACGATGATGAAGAAAAACGCGGCTAAAGCGGGGCCGGCCGGCTGGCGAACTACAGGGTGTGCCGGCGATTGTTCAGGAGTGAGGCCGAATTGAGTTGTCCCTATTGTGAGAACTGCGCGGCGTTCGAGCTTATCCGGTCCAGGCCCGGCCTCGATTACTTGAGATGGGCCTTCTGCCACGGCGAGCACTGCGACTGCGAGCGCTACAAGAAGCTGCGCGCCGGAGAGAAGGTCGCCGAGAGGTTCATGCCGACCGGAGAGCTGCTGACCGTGAAACAACGATAGGGATCTCCGTTCCCGCGTCCCGTGTACCGACCCCCGATCGAGCATCTCCGCTCCCTTCGATCTCCATGTTGACAAGCGGCGGCCGCACGCGGTAATCAAGTCGTGTAGGTCGTCGCGCGGCCGCCATCCGGGGGCGGATTTGATGGGTAGATACAGTCTCGACGGCGTCACGGTCGAATGCGTATGCGGTGACATAGCGGATCAACCCGGTATCGACGCCGTCGTCAACGCCGCCAACGCCGACCTCGAGAGCGGGGGCGGCGTCGCGGGCGCCGTACACCGCGCCGCGGGACCGGGCCTGGCCGAAGAGTGCAGGCCGCTGGCGCCCATCGGGCCCGGCCGCGCGGTCATCACCGGCGGGCACGGTCTGCCCAACCCGCATGTCATACATTGCCTCGCGCCGGTGTACGGGCGGGATGAGCCGTCGGACGTTCTGCTTGCCGACTGCTACCGGAACGCCCTCGCCCTCGCCGAGGAGCACGGAATCGAGTCGATCGCCTTCCCGGCGATATCGACTGGCGCATTCGGCTACCCGATGCCTGCCGCGACGCGGGTCGCCTTGGGAGCCGTGCTCGACCGTTTGCCTCATCTCTCATGCGTACGGCGCATCCGCTTCGTGTTGGCGCGCGAGACCGACCGGCGAATCTACGAGCGGGTGCTCGAGGATCTGGCCGATGCGCGGCGCGGCGGCCTCGCCCTCTTCACGGATCTCTATGAGCTGACGATGCTGCAGGCGTATTTCGAGGAGGGGTTGGCCGAGCGGGCGGTCTTCAGCCTCTTCGTCCGGCGGCTGCCGGGCCGCCGCAATTTCCTCGTCGCCTGCGGCCTGGACACCGTGCTCGGGTATCTGGAGAACCTGCGTTTCGGGGGAGACGACCTCGCCTACCTGGAGTCGCTGGGCAGGTTCTCGGATCGTTTTCTCGACTGGTTGAGCGGCTTCCGCTTCGCCGGCGACGTGCGAGCCGTTCCCGAGGGAACGCCCGTGTTCGCCGGCGAGCCGATCGTCGAGATCGCCGCGCCGCTCCCCCAGGCCCAGATCGTGGAGACGTTCGTGATGAACCAGATCCACGTCCAGACGGTGTTGGCGACGAAGGCCGTCCGCGTGGTGACTGCGGAGGCCGGCCGGCCCGTGGTCGACTTCGGCGCGCGTCGTGTTCATGGCATCGACGCCGCTCTCAAGGCGGCCCGCGTCTTCTACATCGGGGGCGTGGTCGCGACCTCCAGTGTCCTGGCCGGCAAACGTTTCGGCCTGCCGGTCGCCGGG
>JALGWA010000337.1 GCA_025774425.1 bacterium | reverse complement strand
ACGTGAAGGCGGAGTTCGCCAAGTCGTCCATCTCGGCGATTGTCAGTAAGACCTAGGGGGGCGAATGGCCGCGCATCCGATAAGACTATACGGGGATCCCGTGTTGCGGGAGGTCTGCGTCCCGGTCGAGGAGGTCGACGACGGCGTCCGGGACCTGATAGCGGACCTCGTCGACTCCGTCGTCGAGGCGGACGGCCTGGGACTTGCCGCTCCCCAGATCGGCGTGGCGAGACGCGTCATAATCGTCGTCGATCCCCGGGTGGAGGAGAAGACCTTCTTCGCCCTCGTGAACCCCGAGATAGTGTCGGCATGCGGCGAGGAGACGGCCGATGAGGGCTGTCTCAGCATTCCCGGCGTGTACGAGAAGATCAAACGTCCGCAGAG
Source organism: bacterium (assembly GCA_025774425.1). Classification (GTDB taxonomy): domain Bacteria; phylum Arandabacterota; class Arandabacteria; order Arandabacterales; family JALGWA01; genus JALGWA01. Next base: position 2,459 of record JALGWA010000337.1, on the reverse strand, counting down.
CGTGGTCGTGCGGGGCCGCGACGCGTCGGGCGAGGAGGTCACCATCGAGGCCGCCGGGCTGGTCGCCAGGGCGTTCTGTCATGAGATCGACCACCTGAACGGCGTACTGATAGTCGACAGGGTGGGCATAGTGAGGAAGGGACTTCTCAAGGGCAGGTTGGGCGCCATAAAGAAGCAAGCCAAGGAGCTTATGAAATCTCTTCAATGAGGATCGCTTTCGCCGGAACCCCCGCTTTCGCCGTCCCCAGCCTGAAGGGCCTACTCGAATCCGCCCACGAGGTCGTCTGCGTCATCACCCAGCCGGACCGCCCCGCGGGCAGGGGTCTCGCCCTCAAGGCACCGCCGGTCAAGGAGTTCGCGGAGAAGCACGGCCTCAAGGTGTATCAACCGGCCAAGTTCAACAAGCGCGAGTTCCTGGACGAGCTCGACGGCCTGGGCCTCGACCTCATCCTCACGGTCGCATACGGCAGGATCTTCAGGGCGAGGAGCCTGGCGCTCCCGGCCAGGGGTTGCGTCAACCTGCACGCCTCGCTGCTTCCACGCTACCGGGGGGTCGCGCCCATTAACCGGGCCGTCATCGAGGGCGAGGCCGAAACCGGCGTGACGACTTTCTTCATGAACGAGGACGTCGACGCCGGCGAGATCATACTCCAGAGGAAGACGACCATCGGCGAGAACGAGACGGCCGGGGAGCTGGCCGGCAGGCTGGCCGAGCTCGGCGCCGGGGTGGTGGTCGAGACCTGCGACCTCATCGCCCGCGGCGAAGCGCCGCGCGTCGCCCAGGACGAGTCGCAGGCCTCTTACGCTCCCAAGCTCTCGAGGGAGGACGCCGAGATCGTGTGGGAAAGGCCCGCGCGGCGCGTCCACGACCGCATACGCGGCGTCAACCCTAGGCCCGGCGCCTTCACGCGCTTCAGGGAGGGCACGATCAAGATCCTCGCGTCGAGGCTCGGCCCCGCGGCGGCGGCCGCCGCCCCCCCGGGAACCATACTGGACATCGACGAGGAGAAGGGTATTCTCATCGCATGCAGCGAGGGGTCCGTCTGGCTGCGCGAAGTCCAGGCCGCCGGCAGGAGGGCTGCGGCCGGGGCCGCCTTCTCGCGGGGCGCCAGGCTCAGGAGGGGTGAGCGTCTTGGCTGACCGACGACAAGCGGACTCGCAGGATAAGAACCTCTTCATAGGGCTGTCCTTCGCCGGCATAGTCGCGCTCGGCCTCATGCTGGCCGGTTTCTGGTACCTGACCCAGCCGAGGCTCGAGGCGCTGCACGCCGGCCTGCCGCTCGCCGTCGGCATCGGGCTGCTGACGTTCTACCTCGCCGTCACGGCGGCGTTCGTGCTCATCGTCGTCTCGTCCTACACCCAGCGCGACCTGCTCTCGGGAAAGAAGCTGACCGTGAGAATACTTTTCCCGCTCGCGCTCGCCGTCGGCAGGATGCTGAGGATAAGCCCCGACGCCGTGCGCGGCTCCTTCATAGCCATGAACAACGCCCTCGTCAGGGCGTCCGCGCGGCTGGTGCCGGGCGACCGTCTGCTTCTCCTGCTCCCGCACTGCCTGCAGAGCTTCGAATGCCCGCACAGGGTGACGTCGGAGGTGAGGAACTGCCGGCTGTGCGGCAAGTGCGAGATCAGCGACCTCATCGGCCTCTGCGACAAGTACGGCGTCAAGATGTCCATAGCGACGGGCGGGACTCTCGCCCGCAGGGTGATCGTGGAGACGAGGCCGAGGGCGATAGTCGGCGTCGCATGCGAGCGCGACCTGACGAGCGGCATACAGGACGCCTATCCCATCCCGGTGATCGGCGTCTTGAACGAGCGGCCCTTCGGCCCCTGCCGGGATACGACGGTCGATCTCGCCAAGGTGGAAGAGGCGGTGACGGTCTTCCTTCGGAGCGGGGCCCCGGCGCGGGGGACGGGGGAGGGGAATGCCGCAGGAGCCGGTGGAGCCGGAGGGCGTCGCGGGCAAGCGGGCGGGGGCGACGCGGGTCGGGGGCGCGGTGAAGGCCGCGACAGCAGCGAGAGCGAGAATGCCAGCAAAGTCCGCGCGTGAGATCGCCCTCCAGGTCCTCGTCGAATACCCTGGATACGACAAGCCCGACGACCTCCTCGACCGCCTGCTCAGGCGGCACGGCCTCGAGCGCAGGGACCGGGCCCTCGCGACACAGATCGTGAGCGGCGCGATCAAGTGGCGCTTGAGGCTCGACCACGTGATCAAGCACTTCTCACGCAAGAAGCGCGTCGTCTCACCCGTCATTCTCAACCTTCTCAGGATGTCCTTGTACCAGCTCATGTTCCTCGACAGGGTGCCGGCCTCCAGCGTCACGGACGAGGCCGTGCGCCTGGCCGCCGCGCATGGGGACGCCTACCAGGCCCGCTACGTCAACGCCATACTCAGGACCTACCTCCGCGAGCAGGACGGCGTGCCCTATCCCGATCTCGAACGCGACCCCGTCAAGCACATC
>JALGWA010000336.1 GCA_025774425.1 bacterium | reverse complement strand
CTCCTGAGCACGAGCCCCTTGCCGAAGGTCACGAAACAGTCGCCGACGCGGACGCCGAAGTCGTCGGCGTTGAATTCGGCGTAGCGGTGCTTGATGCCCAGGGGCTCCGGGTATACGTCCCTGGGATTGTAGGCCGGGTTGCTGAGTTCGTAGGCCCTGTAGGTGGCGCCGAGTATGAAGCGTCCCGCCACGGCCTCGAAGTCGAGCCGCCCGTCGAACACCGACTCGCCGACGTCGGTGTTCGCCAGGCCGACGGCCCGCACCGCGCCCCGGATATCGCCCTCGGCACCGAACCCGCGGCAGGGGTAGAGAATGTACGAGATCACGAGGAGGCAGATGCCGAAAGCGGCCGGGACGAGGCCGGGGCCCGCCCGCCCGCTACCCCGTCTCACCCGCCCCACCGCCGTCATCGGGTTCGTCCGGTAGAGCCTCGAGAATCGCCTTCTCGAGCTCCTTGTGGCCGGTGGGGCGGTTGCCCACCGTGGCGTAGACAATCTCCCCGGCGGGGTTTATGAGCAGCGTGCGCGGAAGAGCGATGACATTGTACCTCTTGGCCACCCGTCCCTGGGCATCGAGAAGGACCTCGAAGGTGTACTTCTTGGACTTGATCAGCGGCGCCACCCGCGCCTGCGACCTCGGGCTGTCGACCGATACCGTCACCACCCTGAGGCCGCGCTCCCGGTACTTCTCGTAGAGGTCCTGGAGCCCCGGGAAGGCCTTCACGCACGGCTTGCACCAAGTCGCCCAGAAGTCGAGGAGGACGGGGCCCTCCTCGAGCAGTTGCGACAGGCTTACCTTCTCGCCCTTGAGGTTCGCGAGCGTGAAGTCCGGCGCCTTCATGCTCTTGCCGGCCGCAGCGGGCGCGACCAGGGCGAGCACGAGCGCGGCGACGATCGCCGGCGACCACCTATACGTAATCATTCCTGCCCTCACACTTGTCCACGTATATCCTATATAACAACTCTCCGCCCGCATGGCCAGACCCAAAACGGGCCACACGGCCGTCCGGCCGTGCGGGGTCTATCGGAGCAGCATCATCTTGCCGGTCACGGCGCCGTCCGCCGTGGCGAGCCGGTAGTAGAAGACGCCGCTGGCCATTTCGTTTCCGAAACGGTCACGCCCGTCCCAGGTCACGCTGTACGAGCCCGGGCCCACGAAGCCGTCGACGAGATGGGTGACGAGCCGGCCGGTCGGCGTGTAGACCGACAGGCGCAGGTCGCCCCCGCGACCGACGTGATACGCGATCCTCGTCGAGGACCTGAACGGGTTCGGGTAGTTCGGGTCCACCGCGGCGGGCGGCGTCTCCGCGACCTCCACGGCGCTCATATCCGGCAGGTATTCCCGGAACGCCTGATGCACACCCTTGTTGGCGTATTTCTGTATGAAGATGTTGGTGACGATCCTGTCGAGCCTGTACTCGGGATCGACATAGTAGGCCCAGTCGAAATGCAGCGAGTCGCCTTCCTGCATCGTAAACGAATAGCCGTCGGGGCCGGGCACGAAGTCGCGGAAGACATGTTCGTGGGCGCCGATCGGATACGGGCAGCGATGCTTCCACTCGGTCACCGCGAGCAGCAGGCGCAGGTCCGTACCCGTGACGGAATCCTCCGCGACGACGTCGAAGCTGACGTAGACGGAATCGAGGTAAGGCGTCTGGACGAAATTGGAGATCCTGACCGGGCTGGGCACCGCCAGGCGCTGGTCGAACTTGTCGCGCAGCGCGTCATAGCTCGTCAGGTCGAACTCCTTGCCGTCGACGTGTATCTGGGGTACCGCCGGAACGTTGTAGTACGATTCGCGGGCGGAAATCTCGGACTGGTTGAACAGCCAGAAGCAATCGTTGCCGTTGGGCCACCACACGTGATACCTGATCGGGACAACCTGCCCCGCGTACTCCTCAAGGATGACGTTGACGCTGTCCTTGATGGATTCGCAGCCGCTTCAGCCCGAGTTGGTGAACTGCTCGTAGAGCACCACGCGCTGGAGCGCGAAGGCCGGCATGGCCGCCAGCACGAGGAGCGACAGTACTGCCATGGCGCGCAACCGCATATCTACCTCCCTCCGGTACGCCTCCCACCTCCTGCGCAGCCTGGTTTCCGGGTGTTCCCACACCCTTGCATATACGTAATTATACCACTTACGAAAGCCGGAATCAAGCGGCCGAAGGCGCGGGGCAGGGTACCGGATTGTGTGTAAAAGCCGGGAAGGGGGCTTGAGGGACGGAGGCATGGGGCGCGAAACCGCGCGCGGGGGCGCCGCTGACAGTTGGAGAGAAGGCGGGCGGGACACATGAGTTCCCGCCCGCCCACAAGACGGGTTATCTCAGCAAGATCATCTTGCCGGTATGCGTCGTCCCGGCCGTCACGAGGCGGTAATAGTAGATACCGCTCCCCATCTCCCTGCCCGAGGAGTCGCGGCCGTTCCAGACGGCGCTGTGCCGACCCGGCCCCATGCTCTCGTCGACTATGTCCGCGACGAGCCTGCCCTCGGGAGTGTAGACCGAGAGCCGCACATGGCCTGCCGCGCCCATGCTGAAGCCTATGCGCGTCTCGGAGGTGAAGGGATTGGGGAACGCCGGCTCGATCGAGGCCGCCCAGTCCCCGCCGTCGATGTCGATACCGCTCAGCTCCTCGGGGATGACTTCCCGGTATCCTTGAACCATGCCGTGGTGGGGATAGTCCTCGATGTAGATGTTGGTGACCAGCCGGTCGTTCCTGTACTCAGGATCGATGTAATACGTCCAATCGAAATGCAGCGAGTCGCCCTTCTGCATGGTGATGGCATACCCGTTGTAGCCGTAGAGGTAGTCCCTCACGACGTGGTCGTGCTTGCCGATCGGATACGGGCAGCGATGCCTCCACTCTGCGACT
>JALGWA010000335.1 GCA_025774425.1 bacterium | reverse complement strand
CAGCGATTCGGAACGGATTTCAGAGGAGGTGGCCTGCGATGAGGAAGTGTTTGTTTGTATCGGTGGTTGCGGCATTGCTGTTGACGAGCTGCGGCGGGGGCGGGGGCAGTCGCGTCTCGCCGACGGAAGTGATGCTCGGTTACAAGACGCTGGACAACGCGGATGTCAATTACAAGGCGAACACCAACATAGACACGAATGTCGGCGGGCAGACGCGGACATGGATGAGCGAGACCAAGGCATCCCTGGCCGTCATCGCCATAAACGACGACGGGTCGATAGTCCGGAGCCTGACCTACACGGGTTTCACCATGGGGGAGATCTCGGGGACCGGCACGCTCGTGCCCAATCCCACCGCCGAGGAGTACGTCGGCGAGACCGTCCAGTTCACCATCGACAAGGACGGAAAGCTCATCGACTGGAAGGGCCTGGACGGCATCTCCGGCATGACCGTGGAGGGCAACGCTTTCAGGGAGTTCATCATGCAGCAGCTGACCGAGATATTCCAGCCGCTGCCGGACTACCCGGTGACCGTCGGCGGCAAGTGGCAGCGCAGCATCGAGACGATGATGCCCGTCGGGGGCGGCGACCTGATCAACAAGATCCAGATCGACTACGAGCTCGTCGGTTTCGGGCAGAAGGCCGGCAGGGATTGCGCGCGGATCAAGACCAAGTACCACATAATGGGCTCGGCGCAGGGGCGCAGGCGCGGCAAGTTCTGGATCACCTCCACGGGTGAGGGAAGCGGCGAGTTCTGGTTCGACTACAACGCCGGCCTGCTGGTCGAGCTGAACAAGAACGTCACCATCACGCGCGACCTCCGGTATGAGCGAGCCGGCGAAAAGGACGTCGCGACGCAGACGACGAGCGTCGCCCGCGAGTTCAAGATGAAACTGGAATCCTAGCTGGACCTTCGGGGAGACTTCGCTTTGACGGATGTCGTGCTCTATTCGGTGATCACCTTGACGGCGCTCGGAGCGGTCCTGGGGCTCGGCCTGGCGATCGCGGCGAGGAAGCTCGCCGTGGACAGGGATGAGCGCATCGGCCTCATCCTCGAGGAGCTTCCCGGCGCCAACTGCGGGGGCTGCGGGTTTCCGGGGTGCGCGGGTTTCGCCGCCGCCCTGGTCGAGGGCAAGGCGGAGCCGGCCGATTGCGCTCCGGGTGGAGCCGAGGTGGCCGCGCGCGTAGCCGGCATACTCGGGCAGGAGGTCTCCGAGAAGACGCCCATGGTCGCGTTCGTCGGCTGCCGGGGGGGCGAGCGGGTGGCGCCGTCGGTCGAATACAGGGGACTCAGGACATGCACGGCGGCGGCCCTTCTCTCCGAGAACCTCAGAGTATGCCCGTACGGCTGCATAGGGCTGGGGACGTGCGTGGAGGCCTGTCCCTTCGGCGCGCTGCGCATGGTCGACGGTTATGCCGAGGTCGATGACGCCGCCTGCACCGGCTGCCGGGCATGCATAGCCGTCTGTCCCAAGAACCTCATCTACATGGTGCCCAGGCCCCAGAAGGTCAGAGTGGCCTGTGCGTCCCATGGCAAGGGGAAGGCGGTGAAATCCGTCTGCCCCGTCGGGTGCATAGCCTGCGGCATCTGCGCCAAGAATTGCCCTGTTGAGTGCATAGAGATCGTCGACAATCTGGCCGTCATCGATCACGACAAGTGCATAAACTGCGGCATCTGCGCCGCGAAATGTCCCACCAAGAGCATCGTCGACAAGGTCACCGCCCGGCCCAGAGCCTTCATCGGTTCCGAGTGCACCGGCTGCGGCAGCTGCATCAAAGTGTGTCCGGTCAAGGCGATTGAGGGCGAGGAGGGCCTCAAGCACGAAGTGATCGCCGAGAAGTGCATCGGCTGCGGTCTCTGCAAGGACGCCTGCGAAGCCGGGGCGATAACCATAGCAGGCGCGCTCGGGCATCTGCCCGAAGAATAGCCGCGCCTCCTCCGAGTTCCATGGACGCTGACGAAGAAAAGCACATGTCATTCCTCGAGCACCTCGAGGAACTCCGCTGGACCGTCATCTGGATCGCCCTCGCCACCGCGGTCGGGATGGCCGCGGCCTGGCATCTCTCCGGCCGAGTCATCGAACTTCTCGGGTCCGACCTTCAGCAGGCCGTCGAATCGGCCGTCGGCGCCGGCGACTACAGCCTGCATGTCTTCGAGGTCTCCGAGGCCTTCATGACAAGGATCAAGGTGTCGCTGCTCTTGGGCTTTCTCCTCGCACTCCCGTTCAGCGTGTACAAGGTGTGGCGATTCCTGTCGCCGGGGCTGCTCAAGGGGGAGCGCAAGCTGCTCTCGCCGCTCATCGTGCTCTCGACGGCTCTCTTTTACGCGGGGGTGGCCTTCGCCTACCTGGTCATGGTGAAGCTCTCCGTGGCGTTCCTGTTCAGGCTGAAGCCGGCGGCGGTCGTGGCGACGGTGAGAATGGGCGGTTACGTGGCCTTCGTCACCAAGTTCTGTCTGACCTTCGGGCTCGTTTTCCAGTTGCCTCTCGTGCTGGCGCTCCTCTCTCTCGTCGGTGTCGTCACGCCGAGGCAGATCAGGGCGACCTGGCGGTACGCGATCGTGGTCATAGTCATCGCGTCGGCCTTCCTCACGCCGCCGGACGTGCTCTCCCAGGTGCTGATGGCGGTTCCCGTGCTCATGCTCTACTGGCTGGGCTACTTTCTCGCAGTGCTGTTCCGCCGCCGCGGGGCGCGCCCCTAGGAGGCGTCGCCGCGAATCGTCCGGGTCGTTTGTTCATCTCAAGAATCACGGATGGCTCGGCGGCTTCGCCGCCGCAGCCGCTCCTCCGGGGATTTGGGTTGACACGGCGCCGGGCCCGGCGTTATGTTAAGCGCGATTGCCCCGGTGACACCCGTGCCGGGGTCATTTCATCG
>JALGWA010000334.1 GCA_025774425.1 bacterium | reverse complement strand
GGCGCCGGCCCGCTCACCATCATCGGCGGCCCGTGCGTCATAGAGAGCGAGAGCATATGCTTCGAAGTCGCGGAGAAGATGAAGGATCTGACCGCGAAGCACGGCATGAATTTCGTGTTCAAGTCGTCTTTCGAGAAGGACAACCGCTCGAGCGCCTCCTCGTACAAGGGACCCGGGCTCGAGCGCGGGCTCGAGATCCTGGCCGCGGTCAGGGAGAGGGTCGGGGTGCCGGTTCTCTCCGATGTCCACTGCCGCACCCAGGTGCACGCAGCCGCCGAGGTGCTCGACATCATACAGATACCGGCGTATCTGAGCCAGCAGACCGAGCTCGCCGTCACCGTGGGACGGACGGGCAAGCCGGTCAACGTCAAGAAGGGCCAATTCGTCGCGCCCGAGGACATGAAGGGCGTCGTCTCGAAGATAAGTGACACGGGCAACGACCAGGTGATCCTGACCGAGCGGGGCGCTTGTTTCGGGTACCGCAGGCTCGTGGTCGACATGAGGTCGTTCCCGATAATGCGCTCGCTGGGCTGTCCGGTCGTCTTCGACGTCACCCATGCCGTGAGGATCTACGGCTATCCCAGCTCCGATCCCAGGGGGGGCGAGCCCGAGTACGTGCCGTGCCTGGCGCGCGCGGGAACGGCGTGCGGCGTCGACGGGCTGTTCCAGGAGACGCACCCCTGCCCCGGGGACGCCTTGTGCGACGCGGTGAGCATGTACCCGCTCGCCGAGATGGACGGCCTCCTGGGTCAGATAGCCGCGATCGACGCGATCGTCAAGTCCTCGGTGTAGAACCTCTGAACAAGGAGGCCGGCTTGGCTATAAGGCTTTTCGGAATGGATGTCGACGGCGTGCTCACGGACGGCGGGATCTATTACGGAGGGCCCGCCGCGGAACTCAAACGCTTCGACGCCCAGGACGGCATGGGGGTGACGCTGCTCAGGATGGCGGGGATAGTGCCCTTCATCATAACGGCGCGCGGCTCGGCCGCGGTCGAGAGGCGGGCGGATGAGCTGGGCATAGACGAGGTCCATCAGAACGTCAAGGACAAGATCGGCTGCCTGATGGGAATACTCGACCGCCGCGGGGCCGGGCTTGACGAGACCGCCTATGTCGGCGATGATCTGTCGGACCTCTGCGTCATGGTCAAGGTCGGGCTTCCCATCGCCGTCGCCAACGCGCGCGAAGAGGTCAAGCGGGTCGCAAGACACGTGACGGCCGCGAGCGGAGGCCGGGGCGGCGTGAGGGAGGCCTGCGAATACGTGCTCAGGGAGGCCGGGCTGCTCGACGACCTGGCGGCCCGCTTCCTGGAAGGCGAGGCGCGAGCTTGGGAGAAATGAAGGGAGAGGGCCCGAAGCGGCGGCCGAGGGTGGACGGCGGCATGGACGTCGTCGAGACGGCGAAGGCCGTCATAAGGACGGAGGCCGAAGGCATCGCGCGGCTTGAAGAGAGACTGGGCGGGGACTTCCGGCGCGCCGTCGAGACCATGGTCGAGTGCATCGAGTCGGGCGGCAAGATAATCGTAACGGGCGTCGGCAAGAGCGGCATCATCGCCAAGAAAATAGCGGCGACGATGAACAGCACGGGGACGACGGCCTTCTTCATGCACCCGGTGGACGCGGTCCACGGCGACCTCGGCATGGTGGGCGGCAGGGATGTGGTCGTCGCCATTTCCAAGAGCGGCAGGAGCGAGGAGCTCGCCGCGCTGCTTCCCACCTTCAAGAGGCTCGGCACGGAGATAATCGCCCTGACTGGCGACCCCGAGTCCGACCTCGCGCGCGAGAGCGCCGTCGTGCTCGACGTCAGCATAGATTCCGAGGCCTGTCCGTTCGACCTCGTTCCCACCACATCGACCTCGTGCGCCCTTGCGATGGGCGACGCTCTCGCGGTCGCGATCTTCGTCAGGCGCGGTCTCAAGGCCGAGCACTTCGCCTTCCACCATCCGGGAGGAGCCCTCGGGAAGCGCCTGCTTCTCACCGTCGGGGACATCATGCATGTGGGAGAGGAGATCCCGCTGGTCGATGAGAATGCGACCATGAGAGAGGCGCTCGTCGAGATCATTGAGAAGCGCCTCGGGGTCACCGGCGTCGCCGACGGGGAAGGAAGGCTGACGGGCATCATTACAGACGGCGACATAAAGCGCATCTTGATGGGCAACCCCGACGTCAGGGACATACGCGACATAAAGGTCAAGGCCGTCATGACGAGGAACCCGCGCACGATAGGCGCGGAGGAGCTGGTCGCCAAGGCGATTCAGACCATGGAGGCCGACCCCGGACGGCTGATAACCTGCCTCATGGTGGTCGATTCCGAGGGCCGGCCGACCGGCATAGTCCACATGCACGATTGCCTTCGCACGGGCATCGCCTAGAACTGGCATAGATCATGCTTGACAGCGGGGGCCCACGGGCCTACCATGGGGTAGGGATTGCCTGAGGCGGTCTGTGTAACTTGGTGATGCTCAAGAAAATACGGCGCTTCATCTCATACATGCTCATAAAGTCCCTCATGCTCATGGCCCAGGTGATGCCGAGAAAACCGGGCATCGCCCTCTTCGGAGGCCTCGGCAGGCTGGCTTACTACCTGCTGCCGAGAGCGAGGCGGGTGGCGCGCGCCAACCTGAACCTGGTGTTCAAGGACGCCCTTCCGGAGGCGCAGATGAAGCGGATCGCCCGGGACTCGTTCACCAGCATGGGCAGATTCGTTTTCGACGTGGCGAGACTGCCGGTGCAGACGCCGGAGAGCGTTTCCAGGATAGTGAGGGTGACCGGCATGCGCCACCTGGACAAGGCCCTGGAGGAGGGAAAGGGAGTGATTGCGCTGACGGGCCACATAGGCAACTGGGAACTCATGGGGGCGTACTTCGCTCTGATGGGATACCCC
>JALGWA010000333.1 GCA_025774425.1 bacterium | reverse complement strand
AGCGTTTCCTTGCCCCCCGACTACATCTGGAAGAAGGGTCAGTGCTGGGCGATCAGGTTTGGAGGAGGTGAGGAAAGGATCTACACGCCTGATACCGGATTCTACTACCTGCAGATACTGCTCGACAATGCTGGTACGTCGTTCTCGGCGTCGGAACTCGACTGCGTCGTGAGACGAAAGGCGAAAGGCAAGCTACTCGCCTCGGTTTCGGCATGCGAGGACCCAAGGGAAGGCGGGATCACAGTTCTGTGGCAGTCAGACGCCGGAGCGGTTCTGGACGACGAAGCCGTCCGGTCCTACCTGCTCCGCCTAGAAGAGATCAATGGGGAGCTCGACAAGGCCAGAGCCAACAACGACTTGGCGAAGATCGACGAGCTGGAGAAGGAGAAGGAATGGATCGCCACCGAACTGACCAACGCTCGCGGCCTTGGCGGACGCATCCGAAAGCTCGCGGACGAGCGGAATAGGGTTAGGAACCGAGTCTGCAACGCCATTCGCCGTGCCTTGAAGAAGATCACGCAGTACGACAAGAGGCTCTCGGACCACCTCACGAGACCCATCCTAAACCTGGGCCACACAGTAAGCTACGTTCCACGCGACCGTCTGACCTGGTCGACCATCCCGGCTCAAACCGCCTGACGACCGCCGATGCTACGCGATCTGTAGCATCGGCTACGCCGGTTGTCGCGCCTTCAGGACAAAGGCGCGGCCCGGCGTTTCGCCTTTAAGGCTCGTTCGCCCATCAGGGCGATGACGCAACCCCGAGGGGACCCTTACGCCGGGCCGCCTCTCGGGGTTTCTTCTTGCCCCGGCGGGGCGGAAAGGAGGTTCGGAGTGACACAGATGGCGACGAAGGCATCTCTCTCGGCAGCGCGCCAGCATCTGCTGGAACTGATGCAGAGGCTCAACTTCGGGCGGATCGAAGGGCTCGTCGTACGCAGCGGCGAGCCCGTTCTCGATCCAGCGCCTCGGGTGGTGAGGGAGATCAAGTTCGGCGCGGAGAACGGCCCGAGGTCTGAGCTTGGCGCCAAGGACTTCACCCTGAAGAGCCAGCTGGTCGAGCTGTTCGAACACTTCGACCGTGTTGGCGACGGGACGCTGGAACGCCTGGAGGTCAAGCATGGCCTCCCATTTCGCATGACCGTCGAAGAGCCGGCCCGAGCGTAGGGCTACAAGACAAGAGAACAGGACACCAGACAACCGACTAGCCGCAGCGCGGAGGTCGTTGTGGGTGTCGCCGAGACCGGCGAACTCGCAGCGCCTCCGCCACGGCACCTGATGCAGTCACCCCGGAGCAGGTCGACACCCACGCGAGCTCCTCCTCGGCCACGAGGAGGCCTCGATGGGCTTGGAGAACTGCTTCGAGGGAATCGATGACTACGCCGTCCGTCTCATCCGCCACAAGGCAGGGCAACTGGCCAGGCGATCCGACTTCAGCGGGTCCGATCGCCAGGACATCGAGCAGGAGTTGGTGCTCGACCTGCTCCGTCGCCTTCCAGACTACCGCCCCGACCGTGCCCAGCGGTCCACCTTCATCGCGCGCGTCATCGAGCACAAGGTCGCCACGCTCCTGGAGGCGCGCGGCAGGGAGAAGCGCGGCGGTCGCGTCCGCAGTCGTTCCCTGAGCGACAAGGTCAGGGACGACGAGGGCGAGGCCATCGAGCTGGCCGACACGATCCGCGAGCAGGACTACTTCCGTCGGACCGGGCAACAGCCACCTCGGGGGGCAGACCAATGCGACCTCTGCATGGACGTCCAGACCGTCCTCGCCCGGCTCTCCCCTGGGCGCCGTAGGCTCTGCGCTCTCCTCCAAACCATGTCCGTCGCCGCCGCCTCCCGCGAGCTGGGCATCCCGCGGGGCACTCTCTACGAGGACATCAGGAAGCTGCGGGCGATCTTCGAGGATGCCGGCCTCAGAAGATTTCTTTCCGACACATCATGATCGGACGCGGTAGGTAAGGAATAGGCGCAGCGATCAGGTTGCCCATCAATCTTCGCCGACGCGGGACACCGAGGGACCACCAATGCACCACGGGATCTACCGATACAACTTCGACCCGGACGTTCCCATGAGGGACGTGGAGGAGACGTTGATGCTCGCCGTGCTGGCTGGGGAAAGCCTCCACGGCCGCGCCCACGTCCGCCTCGACGCTGCCTTCTGCCTGGACGCCAAGAAGCGCTGCTGCATCGTCGATGCCCGGAGCGAAGTGGGCCGCAACATCGCACGCATCTTCACCGGCTTCCTGACCCAGGAGTTCGGCGACGCCGCGTTCAGCGTCGAGCGCGTCGCTGAACGGGACGAGCCGACCAGTGCCGAGGCCATCCTTCAGGAGCAACACGCATGAAGCTCTACGAGCTGAGCCAGCGCTACCAGCAGGCCCTCGACCTCATCGAATCGGCCGACGAGGACTTCGCCGAGGAGCAATGGGACATCCTCATCGAGCTAGAGGGCGCCTTCAACGACAAGGTCGAGAACGTCGGCAAGTTCGTGAAGTCGCTCGAGGCCGATATCGCGGCCATCAGGGCTGAGCGTCAGCGCCTCGCCGCCCGTGAGAAAACCCTCGGCCGCAAGGTGAGCTGGCTCAAGGCCTACCTGCTCCACGCCCTCCGCTCCTCCGGCAAGGAGAAGGTCAAGGGTCATGTGCTGACCGTGTCGCTGCGGAAGGCGCCCATCTCCTGCGAGGTGCTCAACGCCGACGAGGTCCCCGCCGAGTTCAAGCGCGAGGTCGTCGAGGTCAAGGTCGACCGCAACGGCATCATCGCCCACTTCAAGACGACCGGCGAGCTGCTCCCCGGCGTCCGCATGGTCACTGACAAGCAGACCATCTCGATCCGTTGAGATGAGAGACACGGGAATGGACACGGTGCCTGGCGTCGCGGCGGAATTCCCGACG
>JALGWA010000332.1 GCA_025774425.1 bacterium | reverse complement strand
TCGACGAGGTGATGCTCTCGATCGACATCCTGTCGTTCTTCGTCTCCACGCTTCCTTACGAGAGATGCGAGCTCGGCAATGTCGCAGCGCGCGCCGCGCCGGTTGCAGGGCCGGGCCGGGAACGCATTGAATACCTGCTCGGCCTCGTCGACCGGGAACTCGGCCCGGAGGGCGACTGGAAGAAGGACCGCACCAATCTGTTCGTCGGCGAGGTCACCTCGGGCGTCGCCGCGCGGAGCGACGCCAATGTCGGCATGGACAACGTCTTGAGGGCCGGCTTCTACTTCGCGGAAGGCGTCGCGCTGTGGACGTGTTTTCGTCTGACGGTGAGCGATCCAGCGGCGCATCGCATCGAGACCAAGCCCTGGGGCGAGCACTTCCGGGCGAGTTTCGACCGAGGCGGCGCAGGTTACAAGGGCGGGAGGTTCTCGCTCTTTCTCGGCAGGGACGAGCTCGCGTGGGGCGTCGAGAGGCACCGGGGACTTCTCTTCTCGGGCCTCGCGCCCGTGCTCGACATGTTCAAGTTCACCTACCTGGAAGACAAGGTGCTGTTCACGTCGGTTCACTCCAAACTGAGGCGGGGCGAGAACGACCCCTGGGACGAGACGGTCAACAGGTACGTGTCGGCCCACAGGCTCGATCTCAAGCTCGTCCCGACGTTGACGTTCTCGGTCTCCGAGGTGGTGCTCTACGGCGGGGAGCACCGGGGCTTCGATCCCGTCTATCTCAACCCCGTGAGCGTCTTCTACGCCGGCCAGTGGAACTCGGGGAGCGAGGACAATGTGTTCTTCGGCGGGGATCTGACGTTTCTCCTCCCGCATGCCGCCCAGGTGAGGCTGGAAGCCGTGATCGATGACTTCCAGTACGATTTCGCCCATCCCCACGAGATCGGCTTCGGCGTGGACTTTCTCGCAAGGAACCCGTTTTTGGGTCTTTACTCGCTCATCGGATGCACTTACTTTCATATCAGGAACGGAACCTACGGGCACAAGATCGAATACAACAGATACACGCATGAGAACAGAATCATGGGTTATCCATACGGACCGGACGGCGACCTCGTCGAAGTCCGTCTCGCGTTCGCCCTTCCGACCGAGGCCCTGTGGACTGTGTGGTTCAGCCGGAGACGCCAGGGCGAGGGCAGGGTGAGCGATCCCCAGACAGAGCCTCCGGAGGCCACGGTTTTTCCTTCCGGAACGGTCGAGAAGACCACGAGACTGGGGTTGGATGTCTCCTGGAGGCCGTGCTATGCATGGTCGGTCGAGGGGGGGCTGGAGTGGCGCGACGTCCGCAACCTGGACAACATCGAGGGCGCGGGCGGCGGCGACTGGCGCGTCGCCCTTGCGGTCGCGTTCAACTACAAGCGGGACTACGTCAGGCGCTGAGGAGACAGCGGATGAGGGTCGGGCTCTTCTTGCTGGTGCTGCTGCCCGCGGCGGCGTATGGGTTCGGCATCGACGTGGAAGTCGGCAGGCACCAGGGCGCCGCGCTTCTCCGGGGGGCAGCGGCGGACCCGGCCGGCGGCTCCCCGGGCAGACTCGTCGAGGTGAGGGTTCTTCCGCCGGGCGTCGTGGCGGCCGGCTACCAAGTGGTCGACGAGCGGTGGGCTCCGGCGGGGCCGGACGACGGCGTTGCGGTCGGACGGGCCGGCGGGCTCGGCGGGACGGGCCTGGGGGGGCGCGGACAGGCGGCCGGGGATCTCGTCTATGTCGGAAGCGGCGCCCTCCTGGGCTACAACCTGCTCGTCGTCGCCGCCGAGGCGGTGCGGGCGGGGGAGGACGGCCCCGAGGTCCTCGAAAGCATGCGCCTGCGCGTCGAATGCGTCCCGGGCGCGGCCGGGCTCGAGGTGGGAAGGCGCGGCGCGGTCACCGACGAGCCGAGCCTCGACGGGAGCGCCGTGGACTGCGTGATCGTCACGAGCGACGACCTCGCCCCCGAGTTCGAGCGGCTGGCGGCGTGGCATGACCTCCTGGGCGTCCGGACGGTCGTCAGGACCGTCGCCTGGATAGAGTCACGCTACCCGGGCTCGGACGCACCCGAGAGGATCCGGAACTTTCTCAGGGACGCCTATCGGCAATGGGGCACGGTCTACGCCCTGCTCGGGGGCGATCCCGGCGTCGTGCCCATACGTTCCCTCCAGTACGACTGGCTCTGGGCCTACACCGCCGAAACCAGCGACGAGATACCCGTTGACTGCTATTACTCCAATCTCGACGGCACCTGGAACGCGGACGGGGACGCCCGATTCGGCGAAGCCGGCAGCGGCGGGCAGGACGACGGCATAGACGCATACGCCGACATGCTCGTCGGCCGCGCCCCGGTCGGGAGGCTCGAGGATGCGAGGGCTTTCGTCGACAAGACCATACTCTACACACGCGGCGGCAAGCCGGGTGACTGGTACGACCGCGCCGTCTTCATGGCGCAGATCGTCTTCGCCCTGCCGGAGTTCGACGGCGCGGAATTCGCCGAGCAGATCCTCGAGGAGTTCCCCGCAGACTACGAGAAGATAAGATTGTATCAGAAGTACGAGTCCTACGACGGCGCCATCCCCGAGACGCTCGAGAACTGCCTTGCATACATGAATCAGGGCGCGGGCATCGTCAGCCACATCGGACACGGCGATTTCTTCAGGCTCAACCTGGGCGACGAGATGATGTGGCGTTGGCAGGTCGATTCCCTGAGCAACGATTCGACTTTCTTCTTCATGTACATGATGAACTGCGCTTCGGCTAATCCCGATGTCGAAAGCATAGCGAAGAACTTCATCCGGAATCCGGCGGGCGGGGCGGTCGCCCTCATCGGCAATCAGGTCTTCGCCGCGCCGCGGAACGGGCTCGCCCTGGAGCAGTCCTTCTTCGAGATGCTCTTCGGGAGCGACAACGTCACCCTCGGCGTCG
>JALGWA010000331.1 GCA_025774425.1 bacterium | reverse complement strand
GTCATGAATGCGTCCTACATATACGAGGAGAACAGGATCCTCAGGGGGCGGCTGATGGAGGTCTCGATGGAGAACATGGCGTTGCGCGAGCAAGTCCGCGAGGTCGAGAGGTTGCGGCGGCTCGTCGGGTTTTCCGTGGAATGTTCCACGGGTTGCGTCGCGGCCAGGGTGCTGGGGCAGGCGAGCCCGCGGGAGCGCGGCGGCATCAAGCTCGACCGCGGCACGGACGCCCGCGTCGACAGGAACATGGTCGTCATCTCTCCGGACGGACTCGTCGGAAGGATCGTCGAGGCGGGGAGGAGCCATTCGTGGGCGAAGCGGCTGATCGACCCGGGCAGCAAGGTCAGCGCCATGCTCTCGAGGACGCGTTCGGGGGGCATATTGAGAACGTCCGGCCGAGGGCGGCTGGTGATGGAATGGGTGCCGCCGGGGGCGGACG
This sequence comes from bacterium, assembly GCA_025774425.1. Taxonomy (GTDB): domain Bacteria; phylum Arandabacterota; class Arandabacteria; order Arandabacterales; family JALGWA01; genus JALGWA01. The sequence goes on along the minus strand of JALGWA010000331.1, from coordinate 2,461 downwards.
TAGCGCTGGGGGACACGGTCATATCCTCCGGTTACGGCCTCGTGATCCCCAAGGGCATCCCGATCGGCCGGGTCAGGTCGATAGTCGAACGCCCGACCGAGTTCTCGCTCTCGCTCGAGGTCGAACCGTTCGTCGATTTCAATCTTCTCGAAGAAGTGTTCGTGCTGGTTCCTGAGCAGGGCTCGGCGGACCCGATGCCGGGCTGCCTCGAAAGGAAAGAGTCCACTCGCCGATGAGAAAGTTCTCGTTCTGGGTCCTGGTGTTCGTTCTCCTCGTATTCCAGGTCACGCTGTTCAGGAAGATCGAGGTGTGGGGTGTGAGGCCCGACGCGGTGATAGTCCTCATCGTGTACGTGGCGCTCGCCCACGGCTCCCTGGCGGGCGCGGTGTTCGGATTCTTCGTCTGCCTGGCCGAGTACTCGATCCATTCGAGCGGACTCGCATCGCTTCCGCTTGCCGGTGTTCTCGTCGGCTATGTCGTGGGCAAGTACGGAAGCAAGATCATGTACGAGAGCTACCTGGTGCAGGCCGTCATCGTCTTCGCGAGCGTCGTGCTGTTCGACACCGTCAACTTCGTATGGCTCGGCTCGGCCGGGTACTGGTCGGGTTTCTTCGGGCACACGATCGCCGCCGGCGTCTATACGGCGTTCGCCGGTGTGCTGGTAGTCGCCGTGATGGAAAGAATGGGGGGCTTGAGGATAGTTGTCTAGGTTCGCCGGCAGGTCGGATGCTTCCTGGTTGACGCCCCCGAGGGTCGGGGCGCTCGGATGCGGGGTCGTCTTCGGCGTGCTCGTAGGTTTCCTATTCTACTATCAGGTGGTGCAGGGCGAGAAGCTGGAGAAGGAGTCGGAAAAGAACTATGTGATAGAGGTGCCGCTCAAGGCCGCGCGGGGCGAGATAGTCGATGCAGACGGTGAATTGCTGGCCGCCTCGAGGCAGTCGTTTTCGATATGCGCGGTTCCCAAGACGACTCTGAAGAACGATGCGGAGATCGCTCTTCTCGCCCGCCTCCTCGAGGTCGACCCCGAATTCATAGTCGAGAAGCTTTCCAAGACGTCGAGCTCATACCGGCCGGCTGTGGTGCTGAGGGACGTGGATTTCGCGACCCTGAGCGTGGTCGAGGAGATGTCCGCCAGTCTGCCCGACGTGCTGGTCGTGGCGGAGCCCGTCAGGAGCTATCCGGGAGGGGAGCGTTTCTGCCACCTGCTCGGCTACCTCGGGGAGGTGACCGCCGAGGAGGTGACGGGAAACCCCAAGCAACGCGCCCCCGGGGACCTGATAGGCAGGGCCGGCGTCGAGCAGTCATACGACAACATACTGTCGGGGGAAGAGGGCTCCAAGCTCGTCCGTGTAAGCATGGACGGCGACGAGGTCCCGCTGGACCTGGAGGATTTCGAGCCCACGCTGCCGCGGCCCGGCACCCGGATCCGGCTGTGCGTGCGGAGCGAACTGCAGATTCTGGCGGACAGCCTGCTCGCCGGGCGGCGCGGCTGCGCCATAGTCCTCGGCGTCGAGACGGGCGAGGTGCTCGCCCTCGTGAGCAGCCCCGCCTTCGACCCGACGCTGTTCGCGACCGGCATCTCGGCCGCGGACTGGAAGAGAATCATGGAAGACGACGACAGGCCGCTTCTCAACCGCGCGATTCAGTGCGCCTATCCCCCCGGTTCCACTTTCAAGCTAGTGACCGCCGCCGTCGGTCTCGAGACGCACCTGGTCATGGAGAGCACCAGGTACAAACCCTGTTCGGGCGCCTATCGCTTCGGCAGGCGGACGTTCAAATGCTGGAAGCAGGAAGGGCACGGCTCCTCCGATCTCGTCAGGGCGATAACGGTTTCATGCGACGTCTATTTCTACCAGGTGGGCGAGCGGATGGATCTCGAGAAGTTCTCTTCCCTGAGCAGGCTCTGGGGTCTGCCGGGCAGGACGCACATAGACATTCCGAACGAGGTGACGGGGCTCGTTCCCGACACCGAGTGGTATGACGGGACTTACGGGGAAGGGCGCTGGACGAGGGGAGTGATGCTCAATCTCGCCATCGGCCAGGGCGAGGTGCTCGTGACGCCCCTCTCGCTGCTGTGCTTCGTCTGCGGGGTGGCCAACGGCGGCACGTACCCGGTGCCGCATTGCGTCAAGGCGATCGGCGACGAGGGTGAGGAGGTGGAAACGGCTCCGGAGTTCATGGACATGCATATGTCCCCGACCACGGTGGAGATCCTGAGGAAGTCCATGCTCATGGCCGTGGAGGGCGAGGAGGGTACGGGCAAGGCTGCGCGCGTTCCCGGCGTGCAGGTGGCGGGCAAGACGGGGACCGCCCAGAACCCGCACGGGGAGGACCACGCCTGGTTCGTGTGTTTCGCCCCGTACGAGAAGCCCGAGATAGGCGTCTGCGTTATGGTCGAGAACTCGGGCCACGGAGGGTCGGTCGCCGCCCCGATCGCCGGCCGGCTGCTCGAGCGCTATTT
>JALGWA010000330.1 GCA_025774425.1 bacterium | reverse complement strand
CGTACGGCGACGAGGGGCGCGGGGTCATCCCGGCCCCGGCCGCTTCCCGCGCCGCGCGCCTCGAGGGTCGTCTCGATGTCCGCGGCGACGGCTTTCATCGACGCCGCGAAGGCGGCTACGGCGTCCTTGCGCGTGCGGGCGTCCTGGTCGATGTAGGGCTCGGTGAAGCGATGCACCGTGGCGGCGGCCGCGGCCAGCCGGTCGAGGGCGGCCTGGGCGTCGGGACCGGGGGCCTGGAACTCGGGCGGCTCGTCCGCCACGGGAAGGGGCACGGAGGCGCGCGCTTTGAGAGGCCGCGTCCTGCCGGCGAAGGGCCGGCCTATGGGCACCGTTACGCCCACGCGCAGCGACTGCTCGTTGCCCCGCACCCACATGACGCGGATCTGGGCCCCGCGCCAGAAGACGCCGCCGCGCTTCAAGGGATGGCGGAATGTCCAGAAGGTGCGCGTTCTGTCTTCACGGAACTCATACTGCATTCCCCAGCCGAAGTGCAGAAGCGGGCTCTCTATGCCGGCCCTCACGCCCACCTCCCCCGTGGCCTGGCCGGAGATGCCCATGAAGTACTCGGCGCTTACGCCGATGGCCGGCACCATGGGGTTCCCGATGGTGCGGTCCAGTCCCAGCGCGAAGGTGCCCACGAACTCGCGGTCCTCGATGGGCTTGAGGCCCACCTCGCCGGCGACGAAGTAGCGGGTTCTGATGGGGCGTCCCATGGAGACTATCTCACGGCCCCTCTCGAGGGGTGGGTCGACTGTCGGCGCATCGGCGGCCGCGGCGCCGGCGACGATGTCGACGCAGACGAGCGCCGCGACGAGGAAGCCAACAAAGTGTGGCGCACGCCGGGGCGGCGTCGTATAATCGCCGCGGCGGGACGGTACGTGTTTCAGGTCGAACCTCCGCCTTGTAGGAAGGTGGATTCCGGAATGGATGTTAACAGGACGAGAGCCGGCCTGCTAGTGATTTTTCTCGTCGGCGCGCTTCCCTGCTTGCCGGCGGTCGCGGGGGCGCGCGAGAAGCCGCCCAACACGGTGGAGTTCTGGGGCGGCCTCGCGGGATGGTCGGGTGATGACGCGCACGACTTCGACACCGGCCCGGCGACGGGTGCGACCTTCCTTTTCCATGTGGGCATCCCGGTCGAGGTGGGGCTGGACGTGGCCTTCGCGCGGATGGACTCGTACGAGCTCGGGGTGGAAGTGGACGAGTTCTCCGCGTCCGCCGCCGCGCGGTACCGCTTCACCTTCCTGCCCGTGTTCCGGCCGTTCGTGGGTCTGAAGGGCGGGTACACGCGCCTCTCGGCCGACTACGCCGATCTGCGCTTCGAGCAGAACGGTGGTCTCGCCGGAGGCAACGCGGGGCTGGAGATCCCGATGGGCTCGCGCGTGATGCTGGTGGCGACGGGCGAAGCCATGTACTACTCCTACGGCGACACCACGGTCTTCCTCGAGGATATTGCGCTCCCGTCGACGGGAGGCCATGCCTGGCGCTACGTGGGCCGTATGGGCTTCTCCTTCCGCTGGCGCCACTGAATCCGGCCTGGCCGGTGGTGGCCTGGGAGCAGGCGGCGGCCGTGCGAGCGGCGATTGCCCCATCGGGCGGCGGCGGCAGGGGCTTGACGGGGCGGGACGCAGCGTGAGGGTTTGCGATGGCCAGAACGAGAGCTTTCGACGAGAACACCGAGCGCTATGACGCGTGGTTCGAGCGCCATGCGGCCCTGTACGAGTCGGAGGTTGCGGCCGTGCGCGGCCTCCTGCCGGCGGAGGGCGCGGGCCTCGAGGTCGGCGTGGGGACGGGTCGTTTCGCCGAGCCCTTCGGCATCGTCCACGGCGTGGAGCCGTCGGCGCCGATGCGCGAGGCGGCCCGGGCGCGGGGCATCGACGCCGTGGACGGCGTGGCCGAGCGTCTGCCCTACCCCGACGCCTCCTTCGACTTCGTGCTCATGGTGACGACCATCTGTTTCGTGGACGACGTCGCCGCGGCCCTCGCCGAGGCCTTCAGGGTGATAAGGCCCGGCGGCTGCATCGTCATAGGCTTCGTCGACAGGGAGAGTCCCCTCGGCAGGCATTATCTCGCGCACAAGGACGAGAGTCCTTTCTACAAGGACGCCGACTTCTTCTCCACCGAGGAGGTCAGCCGGCATCTCGAGGAGGCGGGCTTCACCGACCTCGTCTTCAGGCAGACCGTATTCACGGCGCCGGGCGGCGCCGAGGAGGTGGAGGAGCCCGAGGAGGGCCACGGCCGCGGCTCCTTCGTCGTCGTCCGCGCCATGAAGCCCTGACGCGACGCCGTCGAGATCAGGTCGAGCGTCGCCGTCGGGATTCCCGCCTGCCCGAGTCGGCCGAACGGGACCCTTGTCATCCTGGTCTTGCGCACCGCATGGGAGTAGCTTATGCTAAGCGCGACAAGCCGTGAGTCAGAAGCCGCCGGCCGCTCTTGGGCCGGCTGAAGACCATGTCACCGAGTCCACGCGACTCGCACCGGGAGGCCGAAGTGGCAACCAAGAAGAAGGCCGTCAGGAAGGCCGCGAAGAAGTCCGGCGCGAAGCCGGCGAAGAAAGCAGTCCGGAAAGTTACCTCGAAGACGATGGCCGGAGCGCGCGAGGCGGCGCCTGCGTCCGGGGAAAAGAAGGTCATCAAGATAAGGAAGACGGGAAAGGATCTTCTCAACGATCCCTTCCTCAACAAGGGCATGGCGTTCACGCAGCGCGAGAGGCGGGATCTCGAGCTCGACGGGCTGCTCCCTCCCGCGGTGCGGAGCATAGAGCAGCAGTCGCGCATCGCGTACGATAACATCAAGAGGACGGGCGGCTCCGATCCCGACCTCTTGTACTCGGCGCTGCGGCATCTCAAGAACAGGAACGAGACCTTGTTCTTCAAGGTCGTCACGGACCACCTCAAGGAGTTCCTGCCCAT
>JALGWA010000329.1 GCA_025774425.1 bacterium | reverse complement strand
ACCAACGTCCTCGACGAGTCGCTCCACAGGTTCCGCGACGTCCTGAGAGCATTGGACGACGCGCGCCATGTCTTCCAGTTCTCCTTCGACTCGGTTGAGCAGCTCGAGATGAATCACATCCGCGGCAAGGACGTGCATGCGGAGGTCGTGCGCAACGTGCGCAAGGTGGCGCGCCTCAAGGACGAGCATGGGTATCGGACGAGGCTCTTCGCGCAGATAGTGCTCCAGGAGCTCAACATCGGCTCCGTGTTCAGGACCATCGACTTCCTGCTCGAGGAGGTCGGCGTCGACGGGTGCGTCGTGCAGCCCGAAGTCAAGTACCACAGCGTCACGCTGAGGACCCTGCGGAGGCAGAGGCCGATCGAGTACAGTGCCGAGTTCAAGTCGAGGCTGCTCGCGACGGCAAGGCAGCTCTTCACGCTTGCTTCGACCGACGACAGGATCAAGGTCGAGGGCGGGAGCTACGCCGACTGGGAGAAGTTCGTCACCAATCCGCAGGCGATAGAGGGCCCGTGCAACAGCAGGAACATGATCATCGTCGGGCCCTACGGCGCCCTCCGGGGCTGCCTGTTCAGCCCGGTCATCGCCGACATCAGGAAGGTCGGCCTGATCGAGTACCTGCAGTCCCGCCCCTACCAGGAGTTCCTCAAGCTCGCCAAGGTCTGCAGGATCTGCATCAACACCTGGGCCTAGTCGAGGTCGAACTCCTCCTCGTAGGCCGGGGATGTCGCCTTCCAGCCTCTTTTCTCTGATATGAGCCGCGCGAACGAGATCGCCGCTTCTTCTTCCCCGTGGGTGACGAAGACATGCCGGGGCGGTTTCTCGATCGAGGACAGCCAGCGGAGGAGTTCGTCCCTGTCGGCATGGGATGAGAAGCCGTCGATCCGGGCTACGGCGGCTCTCACGCTCTTCGTCTGCCCGAGTATTCTGACTTCCTCCGAGCCGTCGGCGATCGCCCTGCCGAGGGTTCCCTTCGCCTGGTAGCCGACGAAGAGGACGGTGCTTTCGGGCCTCGATATGTTGGCGGCGAGATGGTGCTTCACTCTTCCGCCGGTGCACATGCCCGAGCCCGCGATGATTATGACGGTTCCCCTGATGTGGTTGATCGCCTTCGAATCGTGGACGCTGGTCGACAGCTTGAGGCTCGGAAACCTGAAGGGCGAGTTGCCTTCCCTTACGAGCTTGGACATCTCCTCGTCGTAGAGGTCGGGATAGCGCTTGAAGACCTCCGTGACCTTGGCGGCCATGGGGCTGTCGAGGAACACCATGGTGTGAGGGATGCAGCCGTCGAGGAGGAGCGAGTTGAGGCGGTAGAGCACCTCCTGCGCCCTCTCGATGGCGAAGCTCGGTATGACGATGTTGCCGCCGCGCTCGCGGGTCGAGTTGACCACGTCGCAGAGTTTCTCGTCCACGGCCCCGTCCTGGTCTTCGTGGAGACGGTCGCCGTAGGTGGACTCGGTCACCACATAGTCGGCCTCGTCGAAGCATGTAGGGTCCCTCAGTATGGGCTTGTTCCAGCGGCCTACGTCGCCTGAGAAGATGATCGTCCTCGGCGCGCCTCCGTGCTTCACCGTGACCTTGATCATCGCCGAACCGAGTATGTGGCCGGCGTCGTGCCAGCTCGCCTCGATACCGCCGGCGACTTCCACGGTCTCTCCGTAGTCGACACCCGTGAAGAGGGGCGCCGTGTCCATGACGTCCCGTTCGGTATAGAGGGGCTCATAGGGATGCGGGCCTTGCCGGCCTTCCTTCTCGTGCCGCTTCTTCTTGAACTCGACGTCCTCGGCGAAGAGATGCGCGGAGTCGAGCAGCGCGATCTTCGCTATCTCGCCGGTTGCCGGGGTTCCGAATATGCGGCCCTCGAAGCCTTGCTTGACGAGTCTGGGGAGGCAGCCCGAGTGGTCGAGATGGGCATGCGTCAGGAGAACGGCGTCTATCGACTCCGGCGGGACAGGGAAGGCTTCCCAGTTTCTCGCCTTGAAGTCCCTTTCCTGGTACATGCCGCAGTCTATGAGCACCCGCATGTCCTTCGAGTCCAGAAGGTATCTCGAGCCGGTGACGTTCCTGGCCGCGCCCAGGAATCGAAGTTTGATACTCATTCCGCGTCTCCCTTCTTCGCATCATGTACCGGCCGCCCGGCGCCGGATTCCCTGGTTCCTCATTTCCTCCCCGGTAGTCGGAACCCGGTGGGCGAGTCGAGTCCCCCGACGTCGTATCCCGCGGCTTTGAGGCTCTCGAGCACGCGGTCGATGTTGGCCGTGACGTCGGGCCCCGGGCGCAGCTGCCTGCACGCCAGGAGCTCCTCGATGCCGCGTGTGACCTCGCCGGCGTCGATGAGACACAGGCCGTAGAAGTAATGGTAGATCGGCTTTCCCGGATGGTAGCGGACGCCTTCGCGGGATACTTCGAGAAGTTCGTCGCGCCTGCCCAGCCGATGCAGCAGGATGGCGAGATTCCGTCTCGGGCCCTCGACCTCGGGTCGGCTCGCGAGCACCTGCCTGTACAGCCGGACGGCTTCCTCTGCATCGCCCCTCTCGTCGTGGAAGGAGGCGGCGAGCGAAACGAGGCGGAGGTTCTGCGAAAGCGATATCCCATTGCGGAGGATCTCTATGGCCCGGTCGAGGTCGCCGTCGTGGCGGTAGTGCTGGGCGAGCACCTCGTAGGCATAGGGCGCCCGGGTGAGGTCGTACTCCAGTACGGCTTCGAACCGGCGGGCCGAGCGCTCCGGGTCGGCGTTCACGCCGATCCATGCGCAGGCGAGCACGGCGCAGAGAGCGGCGGTCGGGCCGGTCGCGGCCTCGATGGGGCGCCGGAGGCCGGCCGCCATGGCCCTCGCGATGGCGCCGAGGGCGAGCGGCAGCAGGCCGAGCGCCGTTACGGCGAAGAGATCCCAATCCCTCGCCATGCCGAGGTCTGGCTTGAAAG
>JALGWA010000328.1 GCA_025774425.1 bacterium | reverse complement strand
TCGGAGACGACGAGGTTGATAGGCTGCAGGTGTAAGTGTGGTGACACATTCAGCCGAGCAGTACTAATAAGCCGTGCGGCTTGACCATTGCAATCTTACTGCAGGAGATGCTGCTTCGAACACGTAGGTTAAGCCCTCCAGCGCCGATGGTACTGCACGGGAGACTGTGTGGGAGAGTAGGTCGCCACCGGGCTTTTTTTGTTTGGGTGTCATTGACTTGATGTCTTCGGGATTTCGGGAGTCGGGCCGGAACACGTAGCCGTGGAGCTCCTCCCGGTGAGTCCCTGGCGGCTTGCCGGAAGCGACGGTATCGTATGCCCCGGTAACGCTCTCGGGCCGCGCCTGGTCGCCGCGCCGGACGGGGCCTTGATCACCGCGGCCCGATCATGCGACAATCGGCCGGGGACAGGTCTCCTGCGGTCGGGGTCGGGCAGGGCGTTCATCCGTGGAGGCGGCGACGTGGCCGGGCGGTATTTCATAGGCACTTCGGGCTGGAACTACGATCACTGGAAGGGGAGATTCTATCCTGACGGCCTTCCGAAGCGCGAATGGTTCGTGCACTACGCCCGGTACTTCTCGACCGTGGAGGTGAACTACTCCTTCTACCGCTGGCCCAGCCCGGAGACTATCGCGAAGTGGTCGAGGCAGGCGCCCGCCGGCTTCAAGTACACCCTGAAGGCGCCCCGGACCATAACCCACGTCAGGCGGCTCGAGGATGTCGAGCCCAAGGTGGACGACTTCTACGACCTGGCCTCCGGGCTCGGCAGGGCCAAGGGCTGCCACCTCTTTCAGCTCCCGCCCAGCTTCGCCCCGACGGAGACCAACTTCGAGAGGCTGGGGCGGTTCGTCGCGGCCCTCGACGGCCGCCGCGACAATGCCGTGGAGTTCAGGCAGAGCGGGTGGTGGACCGCAAGGACATACGACCTTCTCCGGAAGCACAAGGTCTCCTTCTGCGTGGTCTCGGGTCTCGGCATGCCCGAAGACGTCGTCGTCACCTCGGGCGTCGCCTATTTCCGCTTCCACGGGGAGGGCTACTCCACCGGGTATTCCGACGCCGAGCTCGAGGCGTATGCCCGCATAATGGAGGGCCTCGAGTGCAAGCGGGTCTACGCCTACTTCAACAATGACGCGCGGGCGTTCGCGGTCAGGAACGCGCTCAAGATGAAGGATCTTCTGGGGGCGTGACCGGCGGCCGGGAGCGCAGCCGAGTCCGCCTGGGCTCACCGCGCCGCATGGCCTGAATCACATCCTCGCGATCCAGGGTCTCGGGCCCGCCGGGACATGGCCCACGGGCGATCACACCCGTCCGGTCCCGTGCGCGCATGCCCCGGCAACACGAGGGGGGTGCCCCGCGCGCTTGACGGGCAGGTGGGGCGGTGTTAGCGTCGTGCGCGACGGCCCGGCGCGCCGCTGCTGACAGGCGTGGTTCGCTCCGGAGACACGCGGGCCGTGGATCGTCGAACGCTTCACCCGGGCGCGGAGGCAGTGGGCTTTGGCGGACGTACTCCAGCATATCGGCCTCGTCTTCTTCTATGTGCTTCTTCTTGCCCTCGACGTATGCATCTTCCTGGGTCTGCCCGGCGGCTGGGTCGCGTACGGCGCCATCTTCGTCTATGACGCCCTCACGGGCTTTTCGACGGTGGGCTGGAAGTGGCTGGCCGTGATGGCGGCCGTCATGGTGGTCGCCGAGGTGGTCGAGGCCCTGCTCGGGCTCGTGTACGTGGCGGCCAAGGGCGCGACGAGACGGGGGGTGCTCGGGGCCTTTCTCGGCGGGCTCCTGGGCGCCGTCGCCGGCACGTTCATCATCCCCTTCGTCGGAAGCATCGTATTCGGACTGGCCGGCGCCTTCGCCCTCGCCGTGCTCTTCGAGTACCAGTACTACAGGTCCATGGACCGGGCCCTCCAGACGGGCTTCTTCGCTTTCATCGGCAAGCTCATGGCGATGTTCGCCAAGTTCGCCCTCGCGCTCGCCAATGTCGGGATATTCATGTACCTGAGCTGGGGGTGAGCACCGCCGGTTTCATCTGCTTGCGGACCGCACCCGTCCGGTCCTCAACGCGTCCCGCTGCGTGACGCGCCCCCCGGTTGACATGAGTGCCCGGGCGGGGCCTGCTCGGGGGTCTGTCTGCGTCGCCCGAAGGCCGGCACGCGTCCGGCGCGCCCTGCGGCGTCCGGGGCGCAAGGAGGCGGGAGTCGGGATTTGAGGTTAAGCCGCCCAGATCGCGCGGATTACCTCCAGAGGGCCTTGACCGCGCCCCACGTGTCGGGCCGGTACTCCGGCCGGACATCGACGTCGGCGGACGGGTCGATGTCGAGGGAGATGTAGTCCAGCCTCGTCCTTCCGCCGCTAGTGAGCTCCAGCCTTATTATGATCGTGTTCACCGGTATCATTATCGAGCCGCTCCCGGCGACTTCGGTGTAGGATGCTTCGGTTCACCCGATACCGTAGCCCATCGTGGTGTAATACGAGTGGGCGAACGTACCGCCGCCCTCGTACCGGAAGGTCGCAATGTGCTCACTGAACTCGTAGAGCTCACCGGCCGACCGCAGTGTATCGTCGTACTCGCCCACCATGGGCAGGACGACCCTGAGCTCGATGAAGTCGCCGATGGTGTCATAACCCTCGACGGCGAATCCACCGCTCGCGCCGCTGCAGGCGGTGACGTATATCGGGTCACCGCCGACGTTGAAAGAAGCGACGTAATCCTCGGCCTCGATGATTATGGGCTCGGCCGTTGCCGCGAATGCCGCCAATGCGACAAGCGCCGGAACGAGTATTGCTGTTCGCACGCTTACCCCCTCTTTGTGTATCGCCTCTCAGCGTATCACGGGGGGCCCCGAAAGTCAAGGAATTCAGCGGGTTCGAGGCGCCCCGATTTGATTGGAGGCCCCGGAAGCGGTATGCTAGCATGGAGATGCCCGTGGGTTCGACG
>JALGWA010000327.1 GCA_025774425.1 bacterium | reverse complement strand
TTGCGAAATCGAGGGAGTCACCATTTCCAAGCTGGAGGAGAACAAGCCGGCGCAGACCATAAGGGCCAGGCACGGCGAGATCTCCTTTTCCGACGACGGCAACACGCTCATAATAAAGCTGTACGACGGCGAGATTCACGACGTCGACGAGAAGGATCCCAAGAGGTATCTCAGGCTGAGCTTCAGTGAACACACCATGTACATCCCCGATGCCGGGTCGCAGCTGGTCCGCCTCGAGAGGGAGCACCGGGGAGACAGGGAGATGAGCATCACGGACCTGCGCGGCGAGATGGCCCGGGTGGGGGCCAAGATCGAGTCGGAGCAGGCAAAGGTCCGGGACGTGATCAAGGAGAGCGCCTCGGAACTCGAGGCGTTCTACCGGGCGGAGACCTCTGGGGACCAGACGGGGAGCGCCGCGGTGAGGCGGGCCGACGCCATCGTGTCCTCCACGGCCGACAAGCTGGCGAGCTTGAGAAGACAGATCGACTCCCAGAGGCGCCGCGTCCGATCCCTCTCCGTGGAGGTACACAAGAAGATCGCACTTTCGTTCGCATGTCTCGTCTTCGTCACGATAGGCGTTCCCATCGGAGTGCGGTCGCGCGAGGCCAGCGCGGGCGCGGGAATGATGATCAGCATACTCTTCTTCGCCGTCTATTACGCCTTCCTCAAGGTCGGCGAGAACCTGGCCGACCGGGGCATGGTCCACCCGCTCGTGTCCATGTGGGCCGCCAACATGGTCCTCGGCGCCGTCGGGGTCTGGCTCCTCCTCAGGGCCAACAGGGAGCTGCCCTTCCTTCCCGCGAGGTCCCGGCGAAGAGCGGATGCGGAGCGGACATGAGAATACTCGACGGGTACGCGGTGCGCGAGTTCACAAGAACGGCTTTCATCGCGCTCTTCGCCTTCGTCACCGTCTTCATAACCCTCGATATAGTCGAATACGTGGATGACTTCATCGACAACAACGTGGCCACCACGACGATCGTCAAGTTCTACGCCTTCCAGATACCCCACATATTCGTGCTCTCGCTTCCGGTGGCGATACTGATATCCGCCCTCCTCACCGTCGGGCGGATGGCGAGGCACAACGAGCTCACCGCGATGAAGGCTTCGGGGATCAGGCTTTCCCGCGCCGTGCTTCCCCTGATCGCCGCGGGCGCCGTAGCCGGCTTCGTCTCGCTCACCGTGGGCGAGGTTGTCGTGCCGCGGACGGACACCGAGGTGGAGCGCATAAAGACCAATGAAATCAAGAAGTCGCCCGGCAGCCGGCCCAGGATCCAGAGGAACATCTCATACCGCGGAAAGAACGGCCTGTTCTACTTCGCGCCCGAATACGACACCAGGCGGCAGGTGATGAAGGAAGTCGTCATCGAGAAATGGGAGAACTACCTCGTGTTCAGGGTGAACGCGAAGAAGGCCGCCTGGCGGGATTCCGCCTGGGTGCTCACCGACGCATGGGTCAGGTGGTTCGACGAGGACGGCGACGTCGAGCGCGAGGTGTTCATCGCCGAGGACACCTTCGACGGAATCAGGGACTATCCCCGGGAGATAAGCAGAGTGCAGAAGGACCCGGAGGAGATGAGCTACTGGGAGCTCCGCTCGCTCATAGCGAGAATCGAGGAGAGCGGCGCCGACGCGACCAGGTACCGGGTCGGCCTGCACATGAAGATCGCCTTTCCCTTCACCAACGTCATCGTAGTGCTGCTCGGCGTGCCCCTCTCCGCGAGACTGAGACGGGGCGGCATGGCCGTCGGCGTGGGCCTCGGTCTCGGGCTGTGCTTCATCTACTACGGCTTCATACGAGTCGGCCAGGCGCTCGGCGACCACAGCGTGCTGTCCCCGATATGCGCCGCGTGGATCGGCAACGTCTTCTTCGCCGTCACCGGCGTCATCCTGCTCCTCCGCGCGGAGAAGCACTAGACCGGCTAGGTGCCGAACCGCCAGGACGCGAGGTACTCTTCCTGCTCCGGCGTCAGCGAGTCTATGCCCACGCCCATCGCCTCGAGCTTGAGGCGCGCGACCTCCCGGTCTATCTCCCCGGGAACCGAGTGCACCCCGACGCCCAGGCTCTTGCCGGACTTCACTATGTGCTCCACGCAGAGCGCCTGGTTCGCGAAGCTCATGTCCATGACCGAAGCCGGGTGCCCCTCGGCCGCCGCGAGGTTTATCAGCCTTCCCTCCCCGAGCAGGAAGATCTTCCGACCGCCGGGCAGCTCGTATTCCGTGACGTCTTTCCTCATTTCCCGCTTGGAGACCTTGATCTTCTCGAGGCCCTCTATATCGATCTCGACATTGAAGTGGCCGGAGTTGCAGACGATGGCGCCGTCCTTCATCAGGGGGAAGTGCTTCCGGGCGACGACGTCCCTGTTGCCCGTCATCGTGATGAACAGATCGCCGATTTTCGCCGCTTCCTCCATGGGCATGACATCGAAGCCGTCCATCTTGGCCTCCAGGGCCTTGAGGGGATCGATCTCGGTGACGATGACGCTGGCGCCCATGCCCCTCGCCTTGCCGGCGAAGCCCCTGCCGCACCAGCCATAGCCGGCGACGACGACCTTGGACCCGGCGAGCAGCATGTTGGTCGCCCGGAGTATGCCGTCGATCGAACTCTGGCCCGTCCCGTAACGGTTGTCGAAGAAGTGCTTGGTCATGGCGTCGTTGACGGCGATCACCGGGTACTTCAGCGCGCCGTCCGCGGCCATGCTCCTCAGGCGTATGACGCCGGTCGTCGTCTCTTCCGTGCCGCCGACGACGCCGGCGAGCTTGTCCTGCATCTCGGAGTGAAGCGTCGACACGAGGTCGGCGCCGTCGTCCATGGTTATCATCGGGGAGAACTCGAGCGCCGACCTGATGTGGGCGTAGTAGCCCTCGTTGTCGACGCCGCGGAGCGCAAAGCAGCTGATGCCCTCGTCGACGACCAGCGAAGCCGCGACGTC
>JALGWA010000326.1 GCA_025774425.1 bacterium | reverse complement strand
CGGGAGCGGCCTCGCGGGGCTCTCGGGGATGAAGCCAGCGACCGACGGCAGGATGGTCCGCCCGCTGATCGAGGCCAAGCGGAGCGAGATAATGGCCTATCTCGAGAAGAAGAAGATAGCGTTCCGCACGGATTCGTCCAACACCGACACGCGCTTCGAGCGGAACAAGGTGAGGAGCATCCTGATACCGTTCATCGAGAAGGAGTTCAACCCTGCAATCGTCGATTCACTGGCGCGGACGGCGAGCGTCTTCTCCGCGGTCTACGATTACTTCAGGAGCGAGGTCGACAAGTGCATGGAGACCGCGGTCAGGGCCGAGGACGGGCGTGTCACTCTCGACCTCGGAGTCTTCGGCGCCTGCCCCGAGATCGTCAAGATGTTCACCTTCCACAGGATCCTGAGGCTTCTGGAAGAGGACGCGCAGATCGTCTCCTACGATACACTCTCCGCGCTTCTCAACGTGGCCGAAAAGTCACAGTCGGGCTCGCGCATCGACATCGGTTCCGGCATAGTCGCCCTCAAGGAATTCGACCGGGTGGTGATCGGGCGCGACGTGGCGCTCTCCGAGCCCTACGAAGTCGAGCTCGCGGTGCCTGGCGAGACCGTCGTGGAAGGGACGGGCTACATCTTCAGCATCGAGATCCTCGAGGAGAGGCCGGGGACGGCGGACATCTACCGGAGCGGCGGGTCTGCGTATTTCGATTTCGACGAGCTCGTGCCGCCGCTCAAGGCGCGGAACTGGCGCGAGGGCGACCGCTTCGTCCCCTTCGGCCTCAAGGGCAGCAAGAAAGTGCATGACGTTTTCATAGACGAGAAGGTGCCTGTCAGCAGCAGGGCCCGGATTCCGCTGGTCTGCGACGCCGAGGGTGTGATATGGGTGACGGGTGTAAGGCGCGCCGACAGGGCGCGCGTCACTGACCGGACGAGCACGATCGTAAGGGTGACCTATTCCAGGGAGCACGAACATGACGGAGACGCTGCAGGGAGCGAGTAAAATGAAAGAGCCCGATATCGAGAAGGTCTTGTTCACCGGGGAGGAGATCCAGGCCCGGGTCAAGGAGCTTGCCCTGGATATAAGCAGGGACTACGAGGGCAAAGTCCCCATTCTCATCAGTGTCTTGAAGGGCGGCGTGCTTTTCTTGTCCGATCTCATGAGGGAGCTCACGGTGCTGCACGAGATCGACTTCATGTCGGTGTCGAGCTACGACGGGGGCATGGACACGACCGGGGTCGTGAGGATTCTCGCCGACCTCAGCATCAACATCGAGGGCAAAGACGTGCTCATAGTCGAGGACATCGTTGACACCGGTCTTACGCTCGACTACATCCGGCACCTGCTCCTGGGGCGCCATCCGAAGAGCCTCAAGATAGTGACGCTGCTCGACAAGAGGGAGAGAAGGCGTGTCGACGTCCCCATCGACTATGTGGGATTCGTCATCCCTGACGCGTTCGTCATCGGCTACGGTCTCGACTATCAGCAGAAGTACCGGAACCTCCCCTATATTGCCATAATGAAGTCCGACGCTTAGAATCAAAGTAAGACGTGGTGGTGTGAATGGACGAAGGAAAAGGCCACAAGCCCGGCGGGAAAGACAAGATAGAGCTTCCCACCGATCCCGGCAAGCGCGGGTACAGGGGCGGCCTGAGGAGCAGTCTGATCTGGGTCGTTTTCTTCCTGATCACCCTCATGGCGGTGTCCTACCTGTGGAACCGAGAGCCGCAGGACCTCGAGATCGACTACAGCACGTTCCGCCGTGAAGTGGAAAAGGGCAATCTCTCCTCGGTCCTGATCGACGGCAAGGAAGTGCACGGCGAGTTCAGGGTGCCCGTCACGGCGCCGGTCGGCGGAGAGAGCAGAACGGTGGAAAGATTCAAAGTCTGGCTGCCCGCCGAGGATGCGGACCTGGCCGACAAGATCTGGGAGGCAAGACGCGAGACCGTCGTCAGGTCCAAGGGGGAAAAGAGCAACTGGGGCGGGCTTCTGCTTACGACCTTCCTCCCCATACTCTTCCTCGTCGGCATCATGATCCTGCTCATGCGGCAGATGAGCGCGGGCGGCAACCGCGCCTTCTCCTTCGGGAGGAGCCGGGCCAAGCTGATAATGGCCGACAGGCCGAAGGTGACATTCCAGGACGTCGCCGGCGCCGAGGAAGCCAAGCAGGAACTCGAGGAGATCATAGAGTTCCTGAAGGACCCGCGGAAGTTCCAGAAGCTCGGCGGCAAGATCCCGAAGGGGGCGTTGCTTCTCGGCGCGCCGGGCACCGGCAAGACACTGCTCGCTAAGGCCGTCTCCGGCGAGGCCGACGTGCCTTTCTTCTCGATAAGCGGCTCGGATTTCGTCGAGATGTTCGTCGGCGTCGGTGCGTCGCGGGTGAGAGACCTTTTCGACCAGGGCAAGAAACACGCCCCATGCATAATTTTCATAGATGAGATCGACGCCGTCGGGCGGCATCGCGGCGCCGGCCTCGGCGGCGGGCATGACGAGCGGGAGCAGACCTTGAACCAGCTCCTCGTGGAGATGGATGGGTTCGAGTCCAACGAGGGCGTCATCCTGATCGCGGCGACCAACCGGCCGGATGTCCTCGATCCCGCGCTCCTCAGGCCGGGGCGTTTCGACCGGCAGATAGTGGTGGACATGCCGGACGTCAACGGCCGCGAGGGCATACTCAAGGTTCACACCCGGAAGATCCCGCTCGCCGAGGACGTCGATCTGAGGATCATAGCGCGCGGGACCCCCGGGCTCTCCGGCGCCGACCTGGCCAACATAGTGAACGAGGCGGCGCTGCTCGCGGCGCGGAACGACCAGTCGACGGTGACGATGCAGGACTTCGAGATGGCCAAGGACAAGGTGCTGTGGGGTCCGGAGCGCCGGAGTCTTCTGATCAGCGACGAGGAGAGGGAGCGGATCGCGTACCATGAAGCAGGTCATGCGCTCGTCGCTTAC
>JALGWA010000325.1 GCA_025774425.1 bacterium | reverse complement strand
CTTACTTGAGGTATAGCCGGGCCTTTGCTTATGTGGACATTGCTGCATTGAATGTCCCTCCGACTATGCGGCTCAAGAATGTCGCTCCGACTCTGGGGCTCAAGGAGGTTCCCACCGGCCCGACTGTAACACTCCTTCAGCCGTACGATGAGGGTGTATTCTATGGACTCCAGACCATTGGAGGCGCGAAGGTCGTGTCCGACGTTCAACTCTATCTGGACTTGAGGGGGTACAAGGGGCGAGGCGAGGAGGCTGCCGAGTTCATACTCAAGAACCGCTTGGAGAGCATCTGGTGACCAGAAGTCATTACCCCCAGGATGAAGTCCAGGCTGCCCTGTCTGTCCTGGTCGAAGTACTTACCGTACTCGGCGAGTATCGAGAAAACATCGTCGTTGTGGGGGGCTGGGTGCCTTACTTCATCGTTGATGCCGGAAAAACCGAGCACACGGGGAGCATTGACATAGACCTGGCGCTCGACATAAGAACCATTCCGCCCGACTCATACGGTACGATGCTCAATCTTCTTCGGGAGCGCGGGTACGAGCAAAGCATAGAACAGCCATTCATTTTCTTTCGCTGCGTCACTGCCGAATCGGGACTCCATCTCAGAGTAGAGGTTGATCTTCTCGCTGGAGAATACGGAGGAACACCTAGATCCCGGCGAACTCAGCAGGTACAGGACGTAAGACCCCGCAAGGCAAGAGGGTGTGATCTGGCCTTCGAGGACCCGATTGTTGTCACCGTGAGGGCTAGAATGCCGAACGGGGCAACAAACGAGATCGGAGTCAAGATCGCGGGTCCTGTCCCCTTTCTCACGATGAAGGGAATGGCGCTCTACAACAGATTGAAGGAAAAGGACGCCTACGACATATACTTCACACTGAAACACTACAGTGGGGGGATCGAGGGCCTGGTCGGCATTCTGCGCCCGCACGTTTCGAACGGATTGGTCCTCGAAGGCCTGTCGAAGATCAGGAGCAAGTTCCTGGAAGTGGATGCGCTGGGCCCTGTCGCGGTTGCGGACTTCATGGAAGTCACGGACCCGGACGAGCGCGAAGGCATCGAGAGAGATGCGTTCGAGCAGGTCACCGCGCTCCTCGACGCGTTGGACATAAAGCCCTTCGAAGATCCGGGCGGGTCCTGATTCTCCCGGGATACCCGCCGTTACACCACGAAACCGCCCCTCTGCTCATGATCCGGCACATCCGTTCCTGCTCTTGTCCCCACGGATGAGGCCGTCAAGCATGCCCCCCGGGTGGAACCGAAACCGCAACCGACCGATGGCCGGCTCGGAGTCCTGCACATGTGAGATTGCCTCTGACGACAATGGGATTGACAGGCGGCCGGCCGGTTGCTAACCTGCCGCCGGACGGACAACGGGGGAGTATAGCGTGTCACTTGACTTCGTGCTGGCCATCCTCTTCCTCATCTTCGGAGCCGTGTCGTTCTTCACCATGCTCCATCTCATGGGCGCGGGGCACACCAAACACGCGCGCCTGTTGCGGGCGATACACCGCATCAGCGAGATTCTCGCGATCCTGGTCTTCGCCGCGATCATCATAGGCGACATCATGAATCTCGTCGCCTCGGGCTTCTCGGTACGCGGGGGCGTGATCCTCACCCTCGGGGCTGTGCTGATCCCGCTGGTCATCGTCAAGAACCTCATATCCGAACGCTACCCTGAACTGAGGAACAGACTGATATCGATAGGAACCACGGTGCTGGTGATCGTTTTCGTTCTCTCGGCGGCCTCGGCGATCTTTCGCTATGTCGAGCCGGGGCGGACCGAGGCCGCGGCCGGGCGCGCCCGGCCCGACGCCGACCTGGCGCTGGGCAGGGACATGTTCGTCGCCAAGTGCTCCAAATGCCACCGGCTGGACACGCCTCTCTCCGAAGGCCATACTCCCGAGGGCTGGCGGGCGACGGTCGAGGTGATGCGCCTCAAGGACCCGGCGTGGATAAGCGAGAACGAGGCCGCCGCGATAGCCGACTTCCTGATCTACGTGGGTGCCCCCGAGGAATAATGATCGAACTTACGAGAGAGGATCTCGAGAACTTCGAGTACGCGATCGGCGCGGAGTGGCTGGAAACAAACGGGCTGGGCGGCTTCGCGTCCTCGACCGTACTCGGCATCAATACGAGGAAGTACCACGCGCTGCTCAACGTCGCCCTGAACCCGCCCGTCGATCGCGTCGTCATGGTGTCCCGCGTGGACGAGACCGTCGCCGTCGGGGGCGAGAAGTACGACATCTCGGCGAGTGAATACGAGGCCGCCGTCTATCCGACGGGCTACAAGTACCTGCAGAGCGTCCGGCTGGATCCATTCCCCGTCTTCACCTACGAGGTCGGCGGCGTGCGAATCGAGAAGGGCGTCTTCATGGTTCACGGCAAGAACATGACGGTCGTCACCTATACGGTCATACCGCTTCCCGGCGGTCCTCGGACCAGCCGGGTCATGCTGACGCTCAGGCCCTTCATAGCGGGAAGAAACCATCACTGGGTCATGCGCGAGAACGAGGAGTTCAACAGGGAGGTGCATGTCGAGCCCGACAGCCTGCACATGAGACCCTACCCGGCACTCCCACCCGTCTTCATCGGCTTCCGGGGCGGGCGTTTCCAGCACTCCGGCTACTGGTACCGCGATTTCCACTATCGCAAGGAGCGGGCCCGTGGTTACCCCTGCACCGAAGACCTGTACTCGCCGGGCCTCGTCGTCTTCGACTTCGAGGACACGGACACCCGGTCCATCATCCTGTCCACCGAGCCCGTCCCCGACGCGCCGGCGGAGGGCATCCGCGGCAAGGAACTCCGCCGGAGGAGGAGACTCGTCTCGACGCCGCTCGCCGCCACCGAACTGGGCCGATCCCTCGTCCCGGCCGCCGACGCTTTCATCGTGAGGCGCGGCGACGAAGGCCGCTCGATAACGGCCGGCTACCCGTGGTTCACCG
>JALGWA010000324.1 GCA_025774425.1 bacterium | reverse complement strand
TCAGAGTCTTATGCCTCTGCCCGAACGCCGCTCTTATAGTCTGAAAGAAATTCCCCTCTTCTCTCATTTCTACCCCTGGTCGTTCGAGCACGCTTAGACGTACGACGCTAGACCGCACGTCGGGACGTGGGAAAAAACTTGTACGCTTGATTCTGAACATTATCTCGGGTTCAAACATGTACTTGACCAATATGGAAAGCGAAGAGTAGTCCTTCGTGCCGGGTTCGGCGACGATGCGCTTCGCAAACTCCTCCTGAACCGTAATCACGGCGGTCTTGAAATGATCCCGCGCGTCGATCAGGTGCAGGAGTATGTTGGTGGTTATGTAATAGGGCAGATTGCCGACGACCTTCCATGTCCGGACGTCGGGGTACCTTCCCGCCAGCTCGCCCAGGTCCATCTTGAGGATGTTGGCTTCCAGGACATCCACGTTGCCGTTCGTCTCCAGGCGGAGAGCCGAAGCGAGCCGGGCGTCCATCTCCACGGCGATGACGCGCGCGGCGCGCCGGGACACCTCGCCGGTGAGCGCCCCCAGGCCCGCGCCGATCTCGACGACGCCCTCGTCCGCCTCGAGGTCCAGGGCGTCGACTATCTTGCGCGCGATGTTGGCGTCGGCGAGGATGTGCTGGCCCAGGCTCTTCTTGAGCCGGAGGCCGTGTTTCTTGAGGAGGGCGAGCTGGCTCGAAGCGGCGGCAAGGGAGAAGAGCAGATACGGTGACTTGAGAAAAGCGAAAAAGACGCCAGCGTTCTCTGCCTGCCAGAGGTCCATTCCGAGTCCTTCTGCTTCAGATCAAGAACCGGACTACAACGAGTCCAAACCTCTTAGCAAGCTGCCGCCGACATCACCTCACTTCCATCTTTGCGACTATGTGTAGTATAGCATAGTAATTTAGGGATGTCAAGCGGATTGGGCCCTGCGTGGCCCGGCCGGTGCCGGGCGGCGGCGCGGACGACGTCGTCGGGCGGGATGCACGCGGCGGCCGGTCCTGATGAAGGCCCAGGCCGTTCCAGCGGCGTGCCGGGGAGCGCCACCATCCGGCGCGGCCGGGACATCCGGTCGCGGCCGGGACAAGTGCTTCGTTAAATACTGAAGGAACCTCTGTCTTTGCGTAATAGACACCTGCCCTTGCACATGAGTCCGTCTTGACGCCCGAGCCGCCGGTGACTTATGATGTCCCGGAAGGGAGGGGAAGCATGCCGAGGCCGCCTCGCTATTGCGCCTATGCCGCCGAGTTCAGGCACGCGCTCGACTCGTACATAGAGCGCTGTCACGGCCGGCGGCCGTGCAACAGGATCAGGCACGACGCCCTGCGAGCCCTGGCCGTCACGCTCTTCACGGGAACGGCCGAGGTGAAAAACGTCCCCAAGGGCGACCCGGTCACCATCCTCCGCAGGATCGAGAAGCAGATGGGGCTGGACGGGTACAAACTCGCGCGTGCATGGTATGAGAGGCGCATCTACGGTGCGGGCAAGGGTCACGTCTGCGCACGCTTGAAGGTCCACCGGCGCGAGATCAAGTGCCTTGAAACCCTCTGGTCGGAGCTCGACTTCGGGCTCGGCGAGTACCGGCGCCTCGTCCAGGGACGCGACTGCTCTTGGCGGTACGCAGTAGACGAGGTTCACGAGGACTTGACGATCAAGCTCGAGGACCGCTCCATAGGCGACATGCTGCTCCTGGCTCTCGAGGCCTACGCCGTCCCCAAGGGCAAGGGCACGCCCTACACGGAGGTCTACGGCATCTGCCTGGGCTCCACGCGGCCGAACGAGGAGAGGCGCCGCGGGCACGGCAAGCACACGTCCTACTTCATACATGTCAGGGGCGTCAGGACCCAGGTCAGGGCTGAGGGCTTCGCCGACCGCGTCGACTACGACCTCCGGAGCATAGAGGCCCAGATGGCCGTGCTCAACTATCTCATGCTCGGCTCGGACATCGTCGCCGACTTCCACACGCACCCCTATGACAACGAGAGCGACCTCGTCAAGATGAAGGGATGGCGCTTCAGCACCGCAGACGAGAAGACGATGGTCCAATGGGTGGCGCAGCTCAACGCGAAGCACTTCCACCCCAAGGCCTCGTTCATAATGGCCGTCGCGGAGGGCAAGAGGAAGATCAGGTCGCCGGGCTACATCAAGCCGAACATCGTGCGCTTCTCGATCGGCAAGTACCACTTCTACCTGGCCGCGTACCGCATATGCGGCGACCATTACACCGAGAAGGGCATCACCCTCGACGCGGGCGCCCTGTCCGGCGTCTGACGCCTATCTGTGCATCCCCGCCAGGAACATCCCGCCGAAGACGAACGCCATGATCAGCCCGGCCACGATCATGACGAGCGCGAGTATGCCCTGGATGAGGAAGTACTTGTTGAGCCGCTTGAGGTAGGACTCGAGATGGCCCGTGAGGCCCGCGGTCGACATCTCGGCTTCGTTCGCGGCCCTGAAGAGGATCACGCCCAGCCATATCGGCAGCCACGCGATGAGAATGCCCCACAGCGTGAACACGATCATCACTCCCTGGATGATCGACAGCACACCGAGGAGCTTCATCCACCCGGCGCTGTCGGCGGCGATCCTGCAAGCCCTCTTCAGGGTTTCCTCCGGACCGCCAGGCTGCTGCATCATTTCC
The DNA here is from genome assembly GCA_025774425.1 of bacterium. GTDB lineage: Bacteria > Arandabacterota > Arandabacteria > Arandabacterales > JALGWA01 > JALGWA01. Next base: position 323 of record JALGWA010000324.1, on the reverse strand, counting down.
ATCGCACACCTCCTTTGATCCGGATTCTAGGAGAAAGCGCCCCGAGCCGTCAACCCAAGTGGGGTCAGAGCTCAAAATGCACAATCAAAGGCCCCGGCCTCACGGCCGGGGCCCGATCGGAGCCGAAATCGTCGTTTGTTACCTGGAGATGACGACCTTGTGCGTCACCTCTTCCGAGCCGAAGCGCAGCCTGACGAAGTAAAGGCCCGTCCCCAGCGCGCCGCCGTCCCGCCAGGTGACCGTATGGTAGCCGGCGGGGAACTCACGCTCGGCCAACACTTCGATCTCCCGGCCGTTGACGTCGTAGACCCCCATCCGCACCG
>JALGWA010000323.1 GCA_025774425.1 bacterium | reverse complement strand
TCTAGTTCTTGCATGGGGTGTAGCTCCTTTCTCCGGGTTAACGCCCGGGTTAGGGTTTAGGGTTGCACCCCTTGCTTATACCACCTGTTCAATTCCGCACACAATACGTTACACAACACGGCGCCGTTCGGTGTTGACGCCGGCGCCCGTCTGTGGTAAGCTCTGGGCGAGATGAAAGACCGTGTGAACACAAACAACTGGTGGCGCACCTGGACGTAGGTGCGCCCGTCACTGCGTAACGGCTAGTCGGCGGGACGCCGAGGCGTTTCCCGCCTTTTTTGTATATAGGGGCCGCGGAGACGCCGCGGCCCCTTCTCCGTTGCGCGCCCCGGGAGGTGCAGATCGAATGATAAACGACAAGACGGCCGAAAAGAGCCTGAAGCAATTCGCGGCGGCCATGCGGGCATCGGGTCTGAGTCCGGAGCGCCTTCGCCTGCACATAGGCCAGCTTCCGGCGATCAAGGTGGTGCGGATCTCCTCCCTGAGATTCCACGAAAGGCCGGACAGCCGCCGTCTCGACGGGCTCAAGAGGCGCATGAGCATGGACGGCTGTCTCCGCAACCCGCCCGTCGTCGCGCGGGACGGCGGCGCGGGTCCGCCCATCGTGATCGACGGCGTCAACCGCATCGCGGCCCTGAGGACGCTCGACGTGCCGTACGTCGTCGTCCAGGAGATGGACTTCGCCGACAACGGTCTCACGCTCTCGACATGGCATCACGTGGTCGAGGGCTGCGAGCCGATGGACCTCATCCGGGAGATAGCGCGATCGGCCGAGGTGGCGGCCGGCGAGCCCTTGTTCACGCCCGACGGCGATTACGTGCCGCAGTTCCCCGAGGACGGGGCCTGCGCCGTGGTGCTGCCGGACAGGCGCTGTTACATGGTGAGATCGCCCAGGGCCCTCGACGGCCGCCTCGAGGCGGTGGGCCGCGTCGTCGGCGCCCTCAAGGCGGGCACGGCGACGGACAGGGTCAGCTACACCAACATGGCCGACCTCGCCCGCAACTACCCCGCCCTTTCGGCGCTGGTGTGCTACAGGGCCTATTCGAAGGCGGAGGTGCTCGAATACGCGAGGCGCGGCATGTGCTTCCCGTCGGGCGTCACGCGTTTCAGCGTGCCCAAGAGGGCGCTCACGCTCTGCGTACCCCTAGTGCTCCTCAGGGACCGTGATTCGATCGAGGGCAAGCAGGCGAGGGTGGACATACTCGTCGAGACCAAGATACGACGGAGGAAGATAAGGTTCTATGAAGAGCCGACTTTTCACTTCGATGACTGAACTCGGCCGGCGTGCCGTCCCGCCCGAGCGGGTCGAGACGGTGCGCGGCGTCGATGCGTGCCCGGTGGACGCTTGCGGCGCCGGCGGCCCGGATGCCCGCGAACGCCGACGGAGGAGACGTGTCGATTGAGGATGCCGGCGAGAACGCTATGAGAAAGGAGGAACGGAGATGGAACAAGTGAAATTCCTGCTGGAGGAGAAGGACATGCCGAGGGCCTGGTACAATATCGTGCCGGACCTGGGCGGGCTGTCGCTTCCCGTGCTGCACCCCGCCACGGGCCGCCCGGTAGGCCCGGACGACCTCAAGCCGATCTTCCCCATGGCCCTGATCGCGCAGGAGGTGAGTGGTGAGACCTACATCGACATCCCTGAGGAGGTGCTCGAGGTCTACCTCGGCTGGCGCCCGACGCCGCTCGTCAGGGCGCGGAGGCTCGAGAAGGCGCTGGGCACGCCGGCCAGGATATACTTCAAGCACGAAGGCGTGAGCCCGACCGGGAGCCACAAGCCCAATACGGCCGTCGCGCAGGCCTACTACAACAGGGCGGAAGGGGTGAAGAAACTCACGACCGAGACGGGGGCTGGGCAGTGGGGCAGCGCCCTCAGCTTCGCGTGCAACGTGTTCGACCTCGAGTGCAAGGTATACATGGTCAAGGTCAGCTTCGAGCAGAAGCCCTATCGCAGGATCATGATGGAGACATGGGGTGCCTCGGTCATTCCCAGCCCGAGCACGGAGACCCGGGCGGGCCGGAAGATACTCGAGGAAGTCCCGGAGACTACGGGCAGCCTCGGCATCGCCATAAGCGAGGCCGTCGAAGACGCCGTGGCGAGCGACGTGACCAAGTACTCGCTCGGGAGCGTCCTCAATCACGTGCTCATCCACCAGACCATCATCGGCCTCGAGGCGAAGAAGCAGATGGAGAAGGCGGGCGACTTCCCTGACATCGTGATCGGATGCGTGGGCGGCGGCTCGAACTTCGCCGGACTGGCGCTGCCGTTCCTCAAGGACAAGCTGGACGGCCGGGACCTCAGGGCCGTGGCCGTCGAGCCGACGGCCTGCCCGACCCTGACGAGAGGCATATTCTCGTACGACTTCGGCGACGCCGCCGGAATGACCCCGCTTCTGCCGATGTTCACTCTCGGCCACAAGTTCGTGCCGCCGGCCATTCACGCCGGTGGACTCCGCTATCACGGCGACAGCCCGCTGCTCTCCGAACTCGTCAGGCGCGGCCTCGTCGAGGCGCGGGCGTACGGCCAGGTCGAGGTGTTCGACGCGGCCGTCACATTCGCGCGGGCGGAGGGGATTCTGCCGGCCCCGGAAACCGCCCATGCGATCAAGGCCGCCGTGGACGAGGCCCTCGAGGCGAAGGAGAAGGGTGAAGAGCGCGTGATACTCTTCAACCTGAGCGGTCACGGCCACTTCGACCTGGCGGCCTACGACGCCTACCTGCGCGGCGACCTCGTGGACGAGCCGCTCGCCGAGGACGCGCTCAGGCGGGCCATGGAGGATCTCAAGGACCTCCCCCGGGTCGAGTAATGAGCGCGGGCAGGTCGGGCGGCCGCTACCTGATGAGGATGATCTTGCGGGTGACTGTGCCGGCGGGTGTTTCCACCCTCGCATAGTATATGCCGGGTGCCACGCGCGGCCCTCCCGCAGAAGCGTTCTCCCAGGTCGCCGCGGCCTCGTC
>JALGWA010000322.1 GCA_025774425.1 bacterium | reverse complement strand
CCTCGACTTGTCCCATATGCGACGGCTGACGGACGCGACCGGGATCTTCCAGCACGCCATCTACGCGGTGCCGGACTGGCATCACGGCTACTGCACCGACGACAATTCTCGTGCACTGGCAGCCGCCCTCATGTGCCATGACTCCTGCCGGGACGATTCGGTCCTGCCGCTTGCGGACGCCTACTTGGCGTTCTTGTACTATGCCTTCAACCGGGAGACGAAGCGATTCCACAATTTCCTGAGCTACGACCGACGTTGGCTCGACGAGGTGGGAAGCGAGGATGTTCACGGGCGGGCGTTGTGGGCGTTGGGCCTGGCAACCGCGCTGGCGCCGAACGAGGCGGTTCTGTCGTTTTCGACACGGCTGTTTAACGAGGCACTGGAGTCGGCCGAGACGTTCGACCACCCGCGTGCATGGGCATTCAGCCTGGTCGGTATTCACGCCTATCTGAGGCGGTTCCAGGGGGACTCCGCGGCCCGGCGCATGCGCGAGCTTCTGGCCAACCGGCTGTACGCCCGGTTTCAACAGAACGCCACAGACGACTGGCCGTGGAGCGAAGACACCCTGACGTACGCCAACGCCAAGCTGCCCCACGCCCTGATCCTGAGCGGAAGATCCATGAGCCACGACGGCATGCTCGAACAGGGTGTCCAATCCCTGCGGTGGCTGTTGGGCCTCCAGGTGGACGATAGAGAAGGTACGGTCAGCCTCATCGGCAACCAGGGCTGGCTGGATCGCTCGGGCAAGCGCGCCCGGTTCGACCAGCAGCCCGTCGAGGCGATGGCGCTGGTCGAAGCCTGCGCGGAGGCCTATTACTGCACGCAGGACCCGGCATGGGTGGACCGGGCCCAGCAGGTCCTCGGCTGGTTCCTCGGCAATAACGACACGCAGTCGATCCTCTACGACTACCATACCGGCGGGTGTCGGGACGGCCTGCACGCCGACGGGCCCAACCTCAACGAGGGTGCCGAGTCGACGCTGGCCTGGCTCATTTCCCTCATGACCGTCCAGGGCTTGCAGCGGGAGAGCCTTCCCCAGACGGGGCGCGAAGCCAGCCCGGTCGCCGCGTCGGCTACGAGTGTGGAGGCCGGCCGATATGTCCCTTCGGTCGCGAGCGGAGACCCCGCGGTCCGCCAGGACGACAGCAAGACTGGGCGAGCGATCCCTTGACGGCGCTCTTGCGCCGGCCCGCCGGCAGGTTCCGTTCGCTGACGTTGCGGGAGTGGGGCCGGGAGGCAGAAACATGGGCAAGACAGCTGGACGTTTCTACGCGGGAATCTGGTTCATTCTCTGTGGTGCCGGGCTCGCGGCGACCTTCGGCGCGATGGTAACAGCCTTGGCGCTTGTGGGCCTGGCGCTCGCGGCGCTGGTAGGGCTCTGTGTGTTCGCCGACCGCCTCGACGCGCGAGAGTCCGCCGTCTTCGATCGGCAGATGCCCTACGACCGGTCCCGTGCCGCCGAGCCTTCTCGGCGCCGACCCGGCGCTGCCGAGCGGGTCGGTGCGGCCCGACGCATGGGGCGGCAGGAATCCACCGCCCAAATACGTACGCGCCGGTGAGGCCAGATGGGAAGCCCCCACGAGCCAGGCCGAAAGAACGGCGCCATCGCTGGTGTCTCACCGGAACGCTCCCCGGTTGGTTCCGGAAGGGCTTCGGCCGAGGCGATCACCGCGAGCGTACTGGAGAACGTCAGCCGTATTGTTGACCGCGCACATGCCACGGCGGTCTTTGTCTACGCGGACGCGATAGGGAAGGCGGCGCTGGACCTCCCTGCGGAACTCTCGCGGAAAGTGGTCTACGTCGGCAAGAGCGCGGACGAAGTCGCCTTGCGGGAAGACGGTCTGTGCAGGACGCTGCGGGTCCCGGATGTCCCGCTGACCCGAACAGGCCAGATGAAGATCGCCGTTTTCCTCGCACTTTCGAGGGGCCTCGTCCGCCCCGGCGATGTGATCGTGTTCCTGGGCGGAATCGCACGCAGCGGCACGCTCGACACGATCCTCATCACGGAGTTGGGACGCGAGTTCGAAATGTACGCGGCCATGGAGCATGGCAATGGGCTGCCCGCCGACGTTCTTCTCGAAGCGCTTGAACGTGTTATTGACATGGCGGCGCAGCTCGGCAGCGAGGGACGCGAAGGCAAGCCGGTCGGGGTGATCTTCGTGGTAGGCGACGCACAGAACGTCCTGCCTCTGACGCGCCAACTAATCCTCAACCCCTTCCGCGGATACTCCGAGGACGAAAGGAACCTGCTCAACCCGGACCTTGAGGAGACGGTCAAAGAGCTCTCCACGATTGACGGCGCGTTCATCGTGCGCGGCAACGGCGTGATCGAGACGTGCGGCGCCTACCTGAAGACGACCGGGCAGGCAACGTCTGAGCTGCCTCGTGGACTGGGGGCGCGACACCATGCTGCCGCCGGGATCACGGCCGTCACGGATGCAATCGCGGTGACCGTCAGCGAGTCCACCGGAACGGTCACGATCTTCCGTCACGGCCGGCCCATCACCGAAATCGAGAAGCCGAGAAGCACCGCCGACGAGCGGGATCGGTTCGTGTCGCGGTCCTCCGGCGAGTAGCTGGGGGAGACGTCCTCGGGTTCGGAAGAGCATGAACCTCCTCGACGAGAACCGCAGGGCGCCGGACATGGACGGCCTGCCTGTCGTCGTCATGGTAGACCCGATCTGCCGGCCCGGAAGCCGGAATTCCGAGAGGCCGAATGAACGGCAACGATGGCCGACGCGGCGAGATCGGCGGTGAGTAGACTACTCAAAATGGGACCGAATCGGGCGATTTCGGGCGGTTTCTGAGGAGAATCGCTTGCAATCGTGAGGGAGTCTATCTACCGTTTATTTGGCCTGGTTCAGAAACGATAGTTCCCACGCAACAGTGCATGTGAGTGTCGGGAGCCCACCAGTCTATAGACGCGACCCGAAGGGTCGGAAGGATTTGGCCGTGGGCGTCAGCC
>JALGWA010000321.1 GCA_025774425.1 bacterium | reverse complement strand
TGCAATGTTCGCGGATGTTCGCGATCTCGACGAGGTACAAGCTGAGGCCGGCGGCCTCGGCCGCCTTGCGGAAGGTCGCTTCGTGCAGGGAGGGGGAGCAGGCCGCGATCACGAGGCCGTCGAGGCGCTTCTCCTCTATGACTTTCTTGATGAGGGCCTGGCCGGGGTCCGAACACATGTACTTGTAGTCTTCGCAGTGCTCGACGCCCTCGAGCAGGGCGATCTCCTTGACGACCCTGGCGACATCGACGGTCCCGGCTATGTTTCTGCCGCAATGGCAGACAAAAACGCCGATCTTTTTCATCTACTGCTTCATTTCCGCTATGCTGTTCTTGAGCGCAGGCAGGACCTTGAAGAGGTCGTCCACGATGCCATAGTCCGCTTCATTGAATATCGGCGCTTCGGGGTCCTTGTTTATCGCAATGATCGTGTCGGAGTTCTTCATCCCGGTAAGGTGCTGGAATGAGCCGGAGATTCCGATGGCGATGTAGAGTTTGGGCTTGATCGTCTTGCCCGAGGAGCCCACGAGCCTGTCCTTGGGAAGCCACTCGGCGTCGGCGACCGGGCGCGAGCAAGCAAGGACGCCGCCTATCGCCCCGGCGAACTCCTCGACGAGCGGTATGTTCTTCTCCTCCTTGATGCCGCGGCCCACGCTGACCACGATGTCGGCCTTGGTTATGTCGACATCGCCCGTCACCGCCTCGATGTAATCGAGAAACTTGAGATGGGCTGGATCGGGCAGCGGCGGCGTCTCGAGCGCAACGACCTCGCCGTCCGCGTCGCCTTCCTCGGCCGCCGTGGCGCCCGCCCTCAGGCTGACGAGGTAGGACGGCGCTTCCCTGAACGACACCCTCTCGTTGAGCTTTCCGTCATAGACCTGGCGCACGGCGACGGGGCGGTCGTCGGCCATCTCCACGCTGATGCAGTCGGTGGTGAACGGCACGTCCAGTTCGGCGCCGAGGGCGGAGGCCACCTCTATGCCGTAGGCCGTGTGGCCGACGAGCGTCATCAGCGGCTGCTCCCGCGCGACGATGTCGGCGAGGGCCGCCCTGTAGAACTCGTTGTTGAAATCCTTGAACGCGGGGTCGTCCACGACCAGGATGCGATGGGCATGTCGCTTGAGGCTCGTCACCATCGCATCGGTGTCCGATCCCAGGAGAACGGCCGTCAGTCTGGAACCCGTCTGGTCGGCGAGTTTCCTGCCGCAGGTCATGACCTCGAAGGTCGCATCTCTGATCTCTCCCCGCCGATGCTCGACCAATGCAAGAATGTCACCCATGTCGTCCTCCGCTATAACAGACCTTTTTCCTTGAGAATCGCCGCCATCTTGGCCGAGACCTCCTCGACGTCTCCTTCGAGGATCTCGGCGCGCTTGGTGACAGGCGGTATGAAGAGTTCCTCCACCTGTGTATTCGCCCGGAGACCTTCCGGGCTGATCTCCTCCCGGCCGAGGGTCCGGATCTCCTTCTTCGCCGCTTTGCGAATGGCGATCAGGGACGCGTAGCGCGGGACGTTGATTCCCGTCTGGACGGCTATCAACGCGGGAAGCGTGATCTGGATGTGCTCCTGGAGCCCCCCCTCGACCTCTTTGAAGAGGTCGGCCTTGTCGCCGTCGGCTTCGATCCTGCTGACGAGCGTGGCGTGGGGGATGCCGAGCAACCTGGCGAGTACGACGCCCACCTGGTAGTAGGAGTCGTCGGAAGCCATGGTTCCGGCGAATATGATGTCATACGGGATATCCTTGACGGCCGCGTGAAGCAGCTGGGCGGTCTTGTAGCCGTCGAGGTCGCCGAAGTCTTCGGCCTTGATCCTGACGGCTTCATCCGCGCCCTTGGCGAGAGCGACGCGCAGCGTGTCCTGCGAGTCGGGGGGGCCGACGGAGAAAGCGGTGATGGTCCCGCCGTGTTTCTCCTTGAGGAGCACGGCTTCCTCGAGTGCATACGTATCGAATTCGTTCGTGTCGAATGTGAGGTGCTCCCTGTCGATTCTCTTGCCCGAGGAATCGACACGGACTTCGGCCTCCGCCGTCTGGGGCACCCTCTTCATCAGGACTATGATATTCAAGCCAATCCCCCCTCTCTCGGCGTACGCCGCCTTCGGAAGCGTTCAGGCCTGTCTTCCTGGGTTGCGACATAAACCAGTATAGTCTACGCCAAGCCCATGGCAGGGTCAAGCTCGTTGCGGCCCGGGTAGTGTATCGGACTGCGCCTCGGAACCGGCAAGGGTGTTCGAGACTTGGGGCGCGGGGCGCAATGGCCTTCCCCGGAGGGCTGACCGCCGTGGATTCCGGCCTCCGCCAGCCGGGGTGCCGGCCCTCCCGGTTCCGACGGGGTCCGACCCCCTCTTGGCGGGTCGGACCCCACCGATCCGGCGGCTTCGGATCTCCGGATTGTGCATTTTGAGCTCTGACCCCAAGCTCTGACCCCATGGTTTGGTATTGTGTATTCGGGGCCGGTGATGTATCTCTAACGGGGTGGAGTCAACTCGGAGGAGGTAGCGTGAGCGGCAAAGGTGCTTCCGGAGGCCCGGCCAAGGAGACGACCAACGAGATATGCAGCAGATGCCCCTCGCTCTGCTGCAAGAATCTCAGCATGATGATATGCCGGCCCGAGACCAGGGCGGAGGTGGAGGACCTCAAGTGGCAGCTCCGCTTCGACACCGTCCGGGTCTATATAAGGAATCGCAGGTGGTACCAGCTGATCGAGGGCAAGTGCATGTACCTGGGTGAAGACGGCAGATGCACCGACTACGACAACCGTCCCGACAAGTGCCGTCGCCACAATCCGCCGGACTGCGAGTTCTTCGGCAAGTTCTATGATGTCATGATCTCGACCCCGGACGACCTCGAGCGATACCTGGACTCGAGGAATCGGAAGCGGAGGTCCCGGAAGGCCCTCAAGCGCGCGGCGTGACGCGGGATTCGCCCGGCGGCGCCGGAGGGAGCATGACGCGTCAGCTCCCGCCGAAGCCCCG
>JALGWA010000320.1 GCA_025774425.1 bacterium | reverse complement strand
CTCGACGATGGTAAGGGTTATGGTGAGACCCTCGGCCGTCCATGTATAGGTCCATGTCGGGCCGCTCCCGAGGAGTCCTCCTCCGAAGCAGCTGCTCGCAGGCGGTGTGAAGTAGGACCCGTAGCCCGAGAGAGCATTGACCATACCAACGTACCCGACGACCAGGCGCGCCATCGGATCATCGGAAGTCTGCATGGCCTCCGGTATGGTCACCGATGTAAGCGGAGGCCCGGGCGGTTCGCCTTGGTCCGGTTGCGTCGAGGTTCCATCCCCCGAGCATGCAAGCCCGAGGCCGATGAGAAGCGCCACCGAAAGCAACAACAAGGACTTTCTCGTCGAGAACATCGGTCTCACCTCCTGTTGGATCCCAAGGGAGAGCCGGTGGACAGGACACACAGAGTCTAGGTCTCGTCCTCACCCTTGTCAACCCTCAGCGCGTGACGGCCTGGTGCCCGCGCACGAATCGGAAAGCACTTCCTGGAGAAACCCGCACGGCCCAAGCCCGCCGCCGCGGTATCCCCATCGACCACGTTGACGCACCGCAACCCGTGCACCACCCTGGAGGCCGCGGGCACGCGCTGCGAACACTTCCTCACGCCCGGGGAGACCTTGGACCTTCCGGCCCGAGCTGTCGAGCATCCGAGCGAGAAGATAGAGGCGATCGGGCAGGACGGGTCGGCTCCGGCGCCCCCGCGCGCCTCATGCCGGGCGCCGTCCCCGGGCTCATTGCAGCCCAAGACGGGCGCGGATGCCGGGACGCCTACACTCTTATCAAGCGGTACTTGGCGGTGCCCAGGCCCAGCTTCTCCGCGTAGCGGATCTGCACGGTCCAGTCGATCTCGGGGTTGACGTCGCGCAGCTTGTCGACGCCGGCCCTGTGCTTCCTGACGGCCGTGCCCCTTATGCCCTCCTGCTTGTTTATGAGGTCGGCCGAAGCCCGGTCGACGGCCACGGGGTCCTTGGAGATCAAGATGCCGACGTCGGGGACGATGCTCGCGTCGGAGAAGTTGTAGCAGTCGCACTGCGGCGAGACGTCCATCACGAAGTTGATGAACGCGACCTTCCTCTTCTTGGGCCTCATCACACCGGCGGCGTACTCGACCATGCGCCTCTGGACGAAGTCTCCGTCCCACTTCCAGTTTATCTTTATGGCCTTCTCAGGGCAGACCGCTATGCACTCGGCGCAGCCCACGCAGACGTCGCGGTCGATCACGGCCTTGCCGCCCACCAGCTTGATGGCCTTGACCTGGCACCACCGGAGGCACCTCCCGCAGCCCGTGCAGGCCTCGGACACCCGAGGGCGGACGTCGGCGTGCATGTCCATCTTGCCCGCCCTGCTGGCGCAGCCCATGCCGATGTTCTTGAGGGCGCCTCCCATGCCGGTGAGCTCATGTCCCTTGACATGCGTCAGCACCAGCATGGCGTCGGCCCTCGCGATGTCGGCGGCGATCTTGACCTCGTCGAAGAACTTCCCGCCCACCGGGACGGCTTCGTAATTGCCGCCCTTCAGGCCGTCGGCGATGACTATCGGCGTCCCCATCGAGGCATAGGAGAAGCCGTTCTCCACGGCCGTACGTATGTGGTCGGGGGTGTTGGTGCGCGATCCCACGTAGAGCGTGTTGGTGTCGGTGAGGAAGGGAAGACACCCGGTCCGCCTCATCTCGTCGATCGCGACGCGCACGAATATCGGGCGTATGTAGGACGTGTTGCCGCGCTCGCCGAAGTGCATCTTCACGGCCAGGAGTTCCCCCCGCGCGGTCACGGACGCCACCCTCGCCTTCCTCATGCCCTTGACGAAACGGTCCATCACGGTGTCCCGCATGTCGGCCCGCATATCGACGAAATAGACTCTTGAAGCCACCTCGAGCCCCCTTGTCTATGCCACGCTCTTGCCCGCCTTGTTCAGTATCTCACGCGCATGCGTCATCGCCGACCTCGACGGCCTGCGGCCGTCTATCATCCTCGCGACCTCCTCGATGCGCCGCTTGCCCTCCACGGGGTGCACGCGGGCCGCTGTCCGGCCGCCCCGCATCGCTTTCTCCACTTTAAGATGGAGGTCCGCGGCCACGGCTATCTGGGGAAGATGGGTGATGCAGACGACCTGGCGGCTGTCGGCCACCTGGCGAAGCTTGAGCGCCACGGTCTCGGCCGTGCTTCCCCCTATGCCGGTGTCGATCTCGTCGAAGACGAGCGTCCCCACCTCGTCGACCCCGGCGAGAATGCTCTTCAGGGCCAGCATGACGCGCGATATCTCTCCTCCCGAAGCGATGCGCCGCAGCGGGAGCAGGTTCTCGCCGGGATTGGTCCGGACGAAGAACTCGACTTCGTCGATGCCGTTCTCGCCCACGCTCAGGGTCCCGCCGCCCGGCGCGGCGACCTCTTCGCCGTCCTCGGTCTCCTCGAAGACGACCTTGAAGGCGCCTCCTTCGATGCCGAGGGAGCGTATCTCTTCCCCGACGAGGTTCTCGAAGGCGCCCGAGGTCTTCTTCCGTCTGGCGGAGAGGTCGACGGCGAGACCGGCGAGGGCCTCCGCCTTGCGCGTCCTCTCCTCCTTGAGACCGGCGAGGAGGGCCTCGGTCTCCTCCCTGTCGTCCAGACTTCTCCTCAGTCTTTCGAGACGCGCGATCAGCTCCGGGATCGTGCCGCCGTACTTGCGCTTGGCGCGTTCGATGCGCGCCAGGCGGTCCCTCATGGCCTCGAGGTCCGACCCGTCCAGGTCTATGCGCGAGACATGCGACCTCAGTTCCTCGGCCATCTCCTTGACCGCGACCTCCGCGGCATCGAGGTTCTCGATCAGCGGCTCGAAGTCGGGATTGAGCGATGCGAGCCTGGCCAGCGCCTCCCTCGCGCGCGCGATGAGATGCACGGCGGAGACGTCGCCGTCATACGCGAGCTCTATGGCCTCGCCCCCGAGCTCGATTGTCTTCTCCGCATGCTCGAGTAGCCTGAGGCGGCTCTCCAGCCTCTCGTCCTCGCCCTCGACGAGCTCC
>JALGWA010000319.1 GCA_025774425.1 bacterium | reverse complement strand
GTTTTGTCTTCTCTCGGCCAGCAGCGTGAGAACGAGGGCGATGCCGACGAGCGAGTCCCGCCCGTAGTGAAGCGCACCGTATATGACACCCCCGTTGCCCTCGCCGCCGACGGCGGCGCCGACCTCCTTCATCTTTTCGACGACGTTGATCTCGCCGATCGCGGATCTCACGAGCCCGGCCCCGTGGCGCCGGGCGACGTCGTCCGCGGCCCTCGTAGTCGACAGGTTGACCACGACGGGAGCGGCGGCGCCGGCATGGGACAGGACGAGCTCCGTACAGAGCACGATGGTGTAGTCTTCGCCGATGGGCCCGCCCCTGTCGTCGACTATGGACAGGCGGTCGGCGTCGGGATCGACGGCGAAACCGATGTCCGCCGCGGACTCCTTGACGAGATCGCACAGGGCACCGAGATTGGCGCCGACCGGCTCGGGATCCCTCCTGAAATCGCCGTTTCCTTCGCAATCCAGCGTCACGACGTCGCAGCCCAGCCTGTCGAGCAGGAGCGGAATCGCATCGCTCCCGGCGCCGTTGACGCAGTCGACGGCGACCTTGAAGCCCGCCGCCTCCACGTCCCCCGGCCGGACGAGGTCGAGGCCGAGCACCCCGTCTATGTGACGCCCGATGGCCCCGTCGTCATTCCTTATCCTGCCCGTCTTGTCGCCCTGGCCGTAGGCGAATCCCCCCTCGGAGACTATGGTCCGCATGACGTCCACCTGGTCCGCGACGAGGAACGTGCCGTCACCCGAGATCGGCTTGAGCGCGTTCCACTCCGCGGGATTGTGGCTCCCGGTGACCGCGATGCCGCCCCTCGCCCGGTGATGCTCCACGGCGAGCTGTATGGTGGGCGTCGGGGCGACCCCGACGTCGATGACGTCGCATCCGCAGCTCGCCAGGGCGGCGGCCACCGACGGGCTCAGGATGTCACCCGACGGCCTCGTGTCCCGCCCGACGACATAGGTCCCCACACCGAGCAACGTGGCGAGCGCGGCGGCGTACTGTGAGGCGACTTCCGTACTCAGCGGGTCCGGCACCCTGCCCCGGATGCCCGAAACGCCTATGATCAAGTCCCTGGCGGCCACTAGTCCCCCGTAACGACGATTGAATACACCAGACGACTCCCAGCAATATCACGCGGCCGCCGGGGGTGTCAAGCACGCGCTCACGCAATTGACCTCGGGGCCGGCCTCTGCTAATCTCGCAGGGTGGTCGAGCGGAGAGGCGAACGGAGCGGCGGTCACTTCACGGAACCGCCGCCGGGCGGAGGTTGAGATTGGACGAAGCGCGGAAACTTCCCCCTTGGACCTTCCTCGTGCCGCCCGTCCTCAGTCTCCTCCTCTTCATCGTCTATTACCTCCAGATAAGGGACGAGGCCTTCGCCAGGCACCTCGTGGCGAACCCGCTGGTCTACGACATGGAGGCCAGGCGGATCCTTTCGGGTGAGCCCTACGGCCGGGCCTTCCTGATGAGCCCCCTGTATCCGGGATTCGTCGCGCTCATCTATGCCCTGGCGAGGCCCGACCACCTGCTGGTTCCCCTCGCCCAGGGAGTGCTGCTCGCGCTCAACACGTTCCTCCTCGGGCTCTTCGCGAGGAGACTCATCGGAGACGTCCCCGCCCTCGCCGCTTCCCTCGCCATGACCTTCTACTGGAGCTTCTACTACTTCGCCGGTGAACTGGTACCGGCGACGCTGGTGGTGACCCTCATCCTGCTCTCGGTGCTCTTGTTCGTCGAAAGGGAGCGGAGCGTGAGAACCGCCGCCCTCGTCGGAGGCATGTCTTTTGCGACCGTGCTCTTCGTCATGCGGGGCCTGCCGGGTCTGGAGAATCCCGGGGGCGGTGCGGCCTATCTCGCGGGGCTGCTCCTCGCCGCCGTCTTCGCCGCCGGGGCCTGGGGCATAGTCGGGACGCTCCTGGCCAGCACCAGGACGAGGGGCCTCGTGAATCTCGCGGGCAGCGGCGTCCTCCTCGGGACCGCGGCCATGGTATGGGGCGCGGCCCTGCTCCTCGGCCTGCCCCTCGTTCTCCTGCTTCTCTCGGGCGACAGGCGCCGATACGCCTCGACGGGCGTCTTCGCCCTCGCTCTCGCCGTCCCGCTCGCCGCCGGCCTGGCCCACAACTACCTCGCGGGCGGCGACCCCGTTCCCATGACCACCAGCTTCGGCGTCAACGTCTTCATCGGCAACAACCCGGTGAGCGACGGCATGGACCCGTTCAGGCTGGGCGAGAACGACGGAGTCAGGCAGGAGGCCGACGGGATGAGACTGACCGGGGCCAGGCGGTCGCGTTTCTTCGCCGGCCGGGCGTACAAGTTCATGAGGGACGACACGGCGGCCTGGCTCGACCTCGTCGGCAGGAAGGCCCTGCTCTCCCTCGGAAGACATGAGATCGACAACAACGCCGACATATCGGAGCGCAGATCGAGGTGGCGGCGGCTGTTCCTTCCCCGCCTGCATTTCGGCATAGTCTTCCCGCTGGCTCTCGCCGGCATCGTCGCAGCCTTGAGGAAGAGAGGCGACGCGACCGTGCCGGTGTGGGGCTTCCTCGTCTTCACGGCCGTCTGTGTCGTCTTCTTCGTATGCGAACGCTTCCGCCTGCCGGGAGTGGTGTTCCTCCTGCCGCTGGCCGTCTCCGGGACCATCGCCCTCGGGCGGGGTCTGACCGGCAGACCCGGCGGCGCGGTCATCGCCGTTCCGCTCGTCATCGCCGGCGCGGCCGTCTCCAACATGGACTTTTTCTCGGTGGCCGACTACGAGTTCCCTGCCGTGATCGTGAACAGGGCATACGTGGCGCGTCTGGACGGCGACCTCCAAAAGGCCCGCAGGCTGGCGGAACTGGCGATGAGCCTGGAGCCAGGCAATGCGGGCGCCCGTTTCCAGATAGGGGTCGTGGAGGAGGCCGAGGGCGACAAGGTCGCCGCGATCACGCATTACCTGGAAGCGCTGGAGCGGGACCCCTATCACGCCGCCTCGTTCCGGGCGGCCCGTCGTATCC
>JALGWA010000003.1 GCA_025774425.1 bacterium | reverse complement strand
CTCATGCGCCTGCCGCTTCGGCGCGAGATAGCCGAGCCCCTCTCGCGGGGGATACCCCTGGTGGCCGCGGACGCCGCCTGGGCCCGGGAATTCAGGGGGCTGGTGGAGAAGGTGGAGGGTGCGTTATGAGCCGTCCCGTGGAAGTCACGATAGCGAGCGGGAAGGGCGGCACGGGCAAGACGGTGCTCGTATCCTCGCTGGCGAGGCTGATCGAGAACAAGGTGCTCGCCGACTGCGATGTCGACGCGCCCGACCTGCATCTTCTCCTGAAGCCCGACACCGTTCGTGAGGAGCCCTTCACCGGCGGCAAGGTCGCATCCATCGACCCGGCCGCCTGCACCGGCTGCGGCGAATGCATGAGGCGCTGCCGCTTCGGCGCCGTGCTGGAGGAGGCCGGGCCGGAGGCGAGACTGTACAAGGTCGATCCGATCTCATGCGAAGGGTGCGCCGTCTGCTATTATGCCTGTCCGGCGGGCGCGGTCGAAATGCATGAGAAGCAGAACGGCAGATGGTTCGTCTCGGATACGGCGTTCGGGCCGTTCGTGCACGCCCGCCTCGACCCGGCCGAGGAGAACTCGGGCAAGCTCGTCAGCATAGTCAGAAAAGAGGCCCGCCTGATTGCCAGGCGTGAGGGTCTCAGGTATATTGTCGTCGACGGCCCTCCCGGCATCGGCTGCCCGGTGATCTCGTCCATAACGGGAGCCGACCTGGCCGTGATCGTCACCGAGCCGACTGTGTCCGGATTTCACGACTGCGAGAGGGTCGTGTCGCTGGCCCGGCATTTCGGGATGCCGGTGGCGGCCGTCATCAACAAGTATGACATCAACCTCGAAGCGGCGAGCCGCGCCGAGGAGTACTGCGAGAGGGAGAACATCAGGCTGCTCGGCAAGGTGCCCTTCGGCCTTGAGGTGAGCCGCTCCATAGCCGCGGGGACGCTGGTGGTGGACGAGGCGGCGAGCCCGGTCGCCCGGGCGCTTCGGGGGGTCGGCGACGCCTTGATGGGCGCGCTGGAGGAGATCGCAAGCGAGGCGGCGACGAAGGAACAAGCATGAGAGCCGGTCAAACGAGGAGATGCCCACGATGAACGATACCGCTGCGAGAATGAAGAAGATCGAGGACAGGCGCAAGCGCGTCACGAAGCGCATGGGCCGGGTCAAGCACAAGTTCGTAGTCCTGAGCGGCAAGGGAGGAGTCGGCAAGAGCACCGTCGCCGCCTACCTGGCGTCGGCCCTGGCGGTGAAGGGTCACCTCGTCGGGCTTCTGGACACGGACATACACGGGCCGAGCATTCCCCGGATGCTGGGCGTGGAGGGAAAGCGGGTGACGGTGGCCGGCGACACGATTGTGCCGATATCGGCCGGCGAGAACCTCAAGGTGATGTCCATCGCGTTCCTGCTCCGGTCGAGGGGCGACGCCGTAATCTGGCGCGGCCCGCTGAAGATGGGCATGATAGAGGAGTTCCTCGGAAATGTGGACTGGGGGGAGCTCGACTATCTGATCATCGACTCGCCGCCGGGAACGGGTGACGAGCCGCTGTCCGTGGTGCAGCTGCTGCCGGACCTCGACGGAGCCGTCATCGTCGCGACTCCCCAGGAGATCGCCTTGAGCGATGTGGAGAAGTCGATCACCTTCTGTCGGCAGGTGAACATACCCGTGGCGGGCGTCATAGAGAACATGTCGGGCTACGTATGCCCGCATTGCAACGAACGCGTGGATATCTTCAAGTCGGGCGGCGCCGAGCGGCTGGCGGCGCGGATGGGAGTGCCGTTCCTGGGCAGGCTCCCCTTGATACCCGACATAGTGACGGCCTGCGACACGGGCCGCTGCTCGTACGCCGACCTCGAGGCCAAGGGGCTCCGGGAAGCCCTCGATGAGATCGCCTCGAGGCTGCTGGGTGGTTCGGCCCGCCGGGGGGACGGTGGGGAGGCGCAGCCGGGCGAGCCGGAAGCGGCCGGCGCGGCCGCCGACCGGGCGGGCGACGCGGGAAACCCCGGCCCGGCCAGGCGTAAGATCGCGCTTCCCCTCGACGGCGACACGGTAAGCGCGCATTTCGGTCACAGCCCGGAGTTCGCCGTCTTCGACGTCGAGGACGCATCGATCGCGGACAGCACCAGACTGGCCGCCCCTCCGCACACCCCGGGCGCGATACCCACATGGCTCAAGGAGAACGGCGTCGACGTCGTCATAACCGGCGGGATAGGCAACATGGCGGTGGACATGCTCCAGTCCTCGGGCATAGAGGTGGTGACGGGGGCGCCGCGCGGGCGCCCTGAAGACCTCGTCCGGGCCTACCTGGCCGGGACGCTCGAGACAGGCGGCAACGTGTGCGACCATTGAGTCCGGGCCGTTGACCGCCGGGGCTCCTCACCGGGCGGTCCAGGTCCCCGGGCGGTATTTCCCGCCTTCGAGAAAACGCTTGCAGACCGCGCCCCCGGAGACGATACTTTGGCGACGGTTTCACCCGGGATGGGCGTGCACATGCATTAGATCCCATCTTCGATCGGTAGGACACGAATCGAGTACCGGATGCCAATTACGCTGGACCAAATGAAGAAGGGCAGCAAGGGCAGGGTGGTGAGCGTGGTCGGCGGCAGGGGGGTCGCGCTGAAACTGTCGGCCCAGGGCATAAGTCCCGGGATGACGATCGAGAAGATAAGCGCGCTTCGCGGCGGCCCCGTCGTCCTCAGGGTCGGCAGGACCCGGGTCGCGATCGGCCTGGGCCTGGCCAGGAAGGTGCTCGTGGAGGTGGACGAGGGGTGAAGCGGATCCTGCTCGTCGGCAATCCCAATGTCGGCAAGAGCGTCATCTTCTCCAACCTCACCGGCGTCAACGTCGCCTGCTCCAACTACCCCGGGACCACCGTCGAGTACTGCGCGGGCCGGAGAAGGGTGGGCGACGAGAAGGTCGAGGTAATCGACGTCCCCGGGGCCTACAGCCTCGAACCGACGAGCAAGGCCGAGGAAGTCGCCGTCGAGATGATCGAGGGCGGCGACGTCATAGTCGATGTCGTGGACGCCACCAACCTCGAGCGCAACCTCTTCCTGACGCTCCAGCTCCTCGAACGGGGCAAGCCCGTCGTGGTCGCTCTCAACATATGGGACGAGACCAGGCACAAGGGCATAGACATCGACGTGGACGAGCTCGAGGAGATGCTCGGAGTACCCGTCGTGCCGACAGCGGGCCGGAGCGGCTACGGCCTCGACCGGCTCCTCGCGAGGCTCGGCGAGGCCAAGGCGCCGGGCCGCAGGAAGACGACCGACGACGAGCGCTGGAAGCTGATCGGCAAGATAGTCGCGCGCACTCAGAAGCTCAGGCATCGCCACCACACCTTCCTCGAGAGCCTCGAGGACGCCAGCATCCACCCCGTGGGGGGCTTCTTCGTGGCGGCCGGGGTCATCGCCCTCTCGTTCTTCATCGTGCGCGTGGTCGGGGAGTCGCTGATAGGGTACGTGCTCGATCCCTTCTTCCAGACGGTGTACCTGCCCCTTGTCGACGTCGTCAGCGAGCAGACCGTCTCCAACGACTTCCTGCACAGCATATTGATAGGCAATCTCGTGGACGGCCGCATCGATTTCCTGCAGTCCTTCGGCCTGCTGACCACGGCGCTCTATGTGCCCGTCGCCATGGTGCTGCCCTATGTGGTCGCTTTCTATTTCGTCCTGGGGATTCTCGAAGACATCGGCTACCTGCCCCGGCTGGCCATACTCCTCGACGGCTTCATGCACAAGATCGGGCTGCACGGCTACACCGTGATACCGACTCTTCTCGGCCTGGGATGCAACGTGCCCGCCCTGCTGGCGACCCGCATCCTCGACAGCAAGCGCGAGCGTTTCATCGTCGCGACGCTGATATCGATAGCGGTCCCCTGCGTCTCCCTCCAGGCGATGATAGTCGGCCTCCTCGGGCATTACGGCATGCGCTATGTCGCCTTCGTCTATGCAGTGCTCTTCATCGTCTGGCTCGCGCTGGGATTCATCATGAAGGCTCTGACCCGCGGCATACTGCCGGCCCTGCTCATCGAAATACCCCCGTACCGGCCGCCTCACCTGCATGCGCTGCTCGTCAAGTTCAGGATGAGGACCTTCGGGTTTCTCAAGGAGGCGCTTCCGGTCGTGCTCATCGGGGTCGCGGTCATCAACCTCCTCTACGCCATGGGCGTGCTCGACTCGATGGCGAACCTGACGGCGCCGGTCGTGACAAGGGTGCTCGGCCTGCCGAAGGAGGCGGTGCTGGCGGTGATCGTGGGATTCCTGAGGAAGGACATAGGCGTCGGCATGCTGGCCCCCCTGGGGCTCAGCGTCAAGCAGCTGATCATAGGCTCGACGACGTTGGCCATGTTTTTCCCGTGCGTAGCGACTTTCGTCGTCATGTTCAAGGAACTCGGCCCCGCCGACACTGTAAAAGCAATAGGTGTGATGGTCGCGACGAGTCTTATTGTAGGCGGCGTGCTGAATGTGCTACTGTAGCGCACAGGCTGGAGCCGATCGATGGACATAAGAGTCAGGACCGCGGCGATTTCGATTGTCATCAATATCGCCCTCGTCGCCTTCAAGTTCTACCTGTCGAGGCTGTCGGGCAGCGCCTCGCTCAACGCGGACGCCTGGCATTCCGTATCCGACCTCGCCGTGTCGGTGTTCGTGCTGGCCGGCCTGCGCGTGTCCGTCGGCGGCGGGAGGAAGTCCCTCGTCAACTGGCGCGGCTTCGAGGATGTCATGGCGCTCGTGGTCGGCGGATTCATCCTCTACACGGGCATTCGCATATTCGGCGAATCGGTGCGCCAGCCGGTGGGACAGCTGACCAACGTCGGTTTCGCCATCTCGGGCGCGCTCGTCTGCGTGCTGGCTTCGTATCTGCTGGCGACCATGAAGATCAACATAGGCAGGCTGCACGCCTCCCCGAGCCTGGTCGCCGACGGCTACCATTCCAGGATGGACATGTACTCGACCGTCGCGGTCGCGATGGGACTGTTCGGCGCCATGATAGGCATCGGGCTGGACAGGATAGCGGCGGCTTTCGTCGCCGTCTTCATCGTGCTCACCGGCCTGGAGATCGTCGTCAGTTCCATCAGGGCGATAGCGGCCGGTGCGGGCGTCAGCGGCTACTTCGTGTCGCTGGTGTTCGAGCAGGGCGGCCGGCGTGGGCGCCGGCGCCGCGTGGCGGGCCGTCTCCTGGCCGTCCGCGACTGGTTCGCGAAGGACAGGAGATACGCATATATCATCCCCGGCGTGCTCGTCGCCGCCTGGGCCTTCTCGGGTTTCTACACGCTCGAGTTCGGCGAGGAGGGGCTGGTCTTCAGGTTCGGCAGGCTGGCCAAGTACGAGATCAATCCCGGGCTCCACTATCACGAGCCGGCGCCGTTCGAGAGGGTGGTGAAGGTCAGCGTGGGTACCGTGCACCGCGTCGAACTCGGTTTCAGGAGCGTCGGGCGCGGCACGGCGAGCGCGCGGGCTTATCAGTGGGAGAGCCGGCACCTGGCCGGCAGCTACGAGAAGAGACTCGACGAGTCCCTGATCTTCACCGGCGACGAGAACATCGTCGATATGAACACCGTCGTTCAGTACCGCGTGCAGGAGCCGGTGCTGTTCATTCTGAGCGTGGAAAACCCCGAGGCGGTGGTGCGGGCGGCCTCCGAGGCCGCGGTCAGGGCCGTCGTCGGAACGACCCCGATCGACGATCTGCTGACCATGGAGCGGAAGCATGTCGAGAGCCGCGTGCTCGACCTTCTGCAGGAGATCCTCGACCGGACGGCCCCGGGCGTCGGGGTGGTCGCAGTCAAGTTGCAGGATGTCCATCCTCCATACGAGGTCGTCAGCGCCTTCAGGGAAGTCGCCAGCGCGAGGGAGGACAAGAACAGGATGATCAACCAGGCGCTGGCCTATCGCGACAGCCTCATACCCGAAGTCAGGGGCCTGGCCGCGAAGCTCGTGGCCGAGGCCCATGCGGAGACCACGGAGACCATATACCACGCGCGCGGCGAGGCCGGCAGGTTCGCGCAGGTCGTCAGCGAGTATGAGAAGGCGAAGGATGTGACCGAGCTCCGGCTCTATCTGGAGACGATGGAGCGGGTTCTCCCGGGACTGGAGAAGTTCGTCGTCGAGCCCGACGCGGCCGGCGAGCCGCTCGACCTGCGGTTCTTCGACGAATCGGCGATGGGCATAAAATGGAAATGAAGAGGAGGCAGCCAGCATGAAGAGGCGGATGATAACCTATATCGCGGGGATCGTGATCGCTCTCCTCGTCTTGAGCTCGGTTCTCTTTGAGGTCAAGGAGACCGAGCACGTCGTCATCACGCAGTTCGGCAAGCCGGTTCGGGTCATAGACGAGGCGGGGCTCTTCGCCAAGTTCCCGGACCCGTTCCAGTCGGTGCGGAGATTCGACAAGCGGCTGTTGCTCTATGACGTCAAGCCGGCGGAGTTCGTGACATCCGACAAGAAGAACCTCATCCTCGATATGTACTTGACGTGGAAGATCGTCGACCCTCTGAAGTTCCTCGCGTCGGTGCGCGAGCGGAGCATAGCCGAGTTCCTGCTCGCCGACGTCGCGGGCGCGGAAGTCGGCGCCGCCATCGGCAAGGTGCCTCTCTCGGCGCTGGTGTCCATCGACCCGGCCGCGGTCATGGTCGACTCGATCATGGGCCAGGTCACGCGCAACTCCCGGGCGAAGGCGCTGGCGGACTACGGCATCGACGTGCAGTACGTCAAGCTCAAGCGCATTCGGCTGCCGGAGCAGAACCTGGAGAGCGTGTTCCAGAGGATGCGCACGGACCGGCAGAGAATCGCCAAGAAGTACCGCTCCGAGGGCGAGGAGGAGTCGATCAAGATCCGCGCCGACGCGGACAAGGAGAAACGCGACATGCTCGCCCGGGCGTACAGGGACGCCGAGATGATACGCGGCGACGGGGACGCCAAGGCCGCCGCCATATACGCCGCGGCCTTCAGCCGGGACCCGCGCTTCTACAAGCTGACGCGGACGCTCCAGGCGTATGAGAAGTTCCTCAACGAAAAGACCACGGTCGTGCTGTCGACCGACTCGGAGCTCTTGAAGCTCTTCAAGGAGAGATAGGGCATGCCGGAGGCGGATATGAACGAGGACGGGCGCAGGGAATCCCCGGAGCCGGAGGACGCCGGCGGGCGGACGAAGGCGGAAGGCCTTTCCTCCACGGACATCCTGCTGGTCGGCCTGAGGTCGCTTCCGTTGAGGAAACGCAGGTTTCTCGCGGGATTGGTCGCGGCGGCGGTGCTCGTGTATCTCCTTTCGGGCATCTACGTCGTCCAGACGGACGAGATCGGCGTGGTCGTGCGCTTCGGCCGGGTCGTAGCCGACGACGTGCCTCCGGGCATCCACTACCGCGTTCCGTGGCCCGTGGACCGCGCCTACAGGCCCAAGACCGCCGAGATAAAGAAGGTGCTGGTCGGGCCAGGCGCCGCCGGCCGGTCGACGGCGGGCGGCCTCGAGACGCTCACCGGGGACACCAATGTCATACTCGTGCAGGTCATAATCCAGTATGTGATAAGCGATCCCCGCCGCTATCTCTTCGTCTGCGAGGGCCCCGAGAGGCTCGTCGAGGCGGCCTCCGAGGAGGTCACGGCCAGCGTCGTCGGCCGAATGGGCGTCGATGCGCTGCTGACCACCGAGAAGCTCCAGGCCCAGGCCCTCATCAAGGAGGGCGTTCAGAGGGTCGCCGACGATTACGGCATAGGCATAACCATCATCGGCGCCTACTTCCAGGACATCAGCCCGCCGGTGGAAGTCGCCTATGCCTTCAGGGACGTGGCGAGCGCGAGGGAGGACAGGAGCCGGCTGATCAACGAGGCCGAGGGCTACAGGAACACCATAATACCTACGACGCGCGGCAAGGCCATCCGGATGGTGCGTGAAGCCGAGGGCTACAGAGATGAGCGCGTGGAGCGGGCCCGCGGCGAAGCCGAGCGCTTCCTGTCGCTATTGGCCGAGTACTCCAGGGGCAAGGAAATCACGGCGTCGCGCATATACATAGAGAAGATGGAGAAGATCCTGCCGCGGCTCAAGGTTTACATGGTGGACCGCTCGGGCGAGAGCGGCGCCGCCAATCTCCGCCTCATCCTCCCCAAATAATCCCGGGGTCAGAGCTCAAAATGCACAGTGCAATCGGGGGGTCAGAGCTCAAGATGCACAGTCGCCGGCCCGGTTGGGTGGGGCCAGACCCCGTCGGGCCCCGTCGGTACCCGTCTTCCACACTCTCCACACGCGACAGGTCTGAGATCCGGCCCTGCGCCGAGCGCACGGTGTAGTCGGCGAGCCCCGGTACGTCGGCCCCCGAAACCCGGCCCCGCGCCGGCGATACGAACACTCTCATCTCCGGCCGGACGGTCCCGCGCCGAAACCCTGCCCGGCGCGGGCGACACCCTGGTTCCCGGCCGCCTTGAGAGCCGAACTGGCCGCCCAGAGGTGGAAGCCCGTAGTCGCGAGCGTGGTGGTGGAGCGGGTGAGATCCGGAGATCGTGGCGGGCCGATGAGCCGGAGAGGCATGATATTGATATGCCCAACACCCGCCGGGGCAACAGGTTAGGCGAATCCCGGCTTTGGACGCACCGGAGCCACAAGGCGTCACGATCGCAACTTGAGGCCGGCCCTCTGTTTGTGGTATAATTGAACAGTAAAGATATATGCTATTGCGGTTGGTATGAGTGGGACGCCCCGCTGCGGGGGCCGGAAAGGGACACCTGCTTGAAATCGACGGCCGTCGGACGAATGCTCACCTGGTCGCTGGCGCTCGCATGCCTCGCCGCACCCGTTTTTGCCGAACTCTCCCCCGAGGCCGAGCAGGCCAAGATAGACCGCATAAGCCGCCGCATCGACGAGAATGCGTATTCCTGGACGGCCGGGCGGACATCGGTCTCAAGGCTCAGCGACGAGGAGTTCCGATGTCTCCTGGGTCTCAGCATCCCCCCCGACCTCGATGAGAAGAGGCGCCGGGCCGCCCGCGAGGGGCGCCTCATAACCGCACCCGAGGGTATGGACTTCCCCTCGTCGTTCGACTGGCGCGCCAGGGGCGGAGTCACACCGGTCAAGTATCAGGGCAACTGCGGCAGCTGCTGGGCCTTTTGCGCGACCGCCGCATTCGAGTCCCGGATCCTGATATACAGCGGCCTCGAGGAGGACCTTTCCGAGCAGGCGGTCATATGCTGTAATCCCGCCGGCGACGACTGCGGCGGCGGGTACATGGAGACGGCCTATGACGTGTTCATCGATCAGGGCGCCGTGAGGGAGTCATGCATGCCGTATCACGGCACGGACACGGACGCTTGCACGGCCACGGGATGCGTCGTCGCCGCCGGCCTCGACTCATACTACTACGTCGACGACACGGTTGAGGCGCTCAAGACGGCCCTGCTGGACGGGCCGGTGGCCTGCGCCGTCGCGGTATGCGACGGATTCGACTCTTACATCGGCGGCTGCTACGAGGACGACTGCTCGGAGATCAACCACGGCGTGCTCCTGGTCGGCTGGGACGACGCCATGTGCGGCGGCCAGGGCGCCTGGATCATGAAGAACTCGTGGGGACCCGACTGGGGCGACGGCGGCTACATGTACATCAAGTACGGTTCGAGTTGCATCGGCTATGCGGCCGACGCCTTGAACTACACGCCCGGCCAGACGGTGCATTTCTTCGTCGACTCCGTCGGCGTGGACGACGCGGCCGGTGACGGCGACGGCTTCATAGAGCCCGGCGAGCCCGTCACGCTCGTGGTGAGCCTGCTCAACATCGGCGCGGAGACCGCGACGGGCGTGGCGGCCACCCTCCGCAGCCTGGTCGAGGGCGTCTCGGTCATCGACAGCGTGGCGACCTACTCGGGTATCGACAAGGGGACGGCGCTCGAGTCGGACAGCCCCCACTTCGTGTTCGCCGTCGGTGCTTCCGAGGTCGCATGCGGGCCGCTCGTGTTTCAGATCGAGGTCACATCGGACCAGGGGGCCTCGACGCGCAGCTTCACGCTCGACGGCGGCGAGATGGTCACGGTGTTCGCCGATGACTTCGAGTCCGACCTCGGCTGGACGGCCGGCGTGCCGGGAGACGCGGCCGTGACCGGCATGTGGGAGCGGGGGGATCCCAACGCGACCTGGTGGGGGCCGGTGGAGGTTCAGCCCGAAAACGACCACACCGCCGGAGCGGGGACGTGTTGCTACTTCACTCAGCAGTCCGATCCGGGCGATCCCCAGGGCGCCTACGACGTCGACGGCGGCCGGACCACGCTCATCAGTCCGACCGTCGATCTGTCCGGCTTCGATTCGGCCGTGTTCGCCTACTACAGGTGGTATGCGAGCGACACGGGCTCGGGCCCGAATGACGACGACTTCGTCGTGGACGTCTCCGCCGACGGCGGAGCGACATGGGTGAACCTCGAGAGACTGACATACAGCCGGCGGACCTGGACGAGGATGGAGTTCCGCCTCGAGGACTTCGTCCCGCTCACCGCCGGAATGAAGTTCCGGTTCGTCGCTCAGGACTCCTCTCCCGGATCCATAGTCGAAGCGGCCGTGGACGATGTAGTCGTGAGGGCGTGCAAGTCGGCCGCGCTCGACGTCGAGCCGCCCGTCGTGACCGTCCTGGCGCCGAACGGCGGCGAGTCGCTCGGTTTCGGCTCGACGTACGACATCGAATGGACGGCCGCGGACGATCACGGCGTCATTTCCGTATGCATTCTCCTGTCGACGGACGGAGGAGCGACCTTCGCCGACACGCTTGCGGCCGGCGAGCCGGACGACGGCGTCTACGCGTGGACCGTTCCCGATATCGATTGCGACTCGGCCCGGATCAAGGTAGTCGCGTGCGACGCCGCTTCCAACGAAGGCGCGGACGAGAGCGACGCCGACTTCACGATCATCGGATGCCACGCGGGGGTGGACGAGTCGGCCGACGCCGACGGGCCCGGCGCCGTCGCGATCGGTGTGACGGGCGGCATGCCCGGGGGCTCGGTCGCCGCGATCGAGTTCGCGTTGCCGACGGCCGGCCGCATGCGCATCGACTGCTACGACGTCGCCGGGCGGCGTGTCGCGCGCATCGCAGGCGGTGTGAGCGAAAAGGGATACCATCACATAGACTGGGACTTGACCAACGAGGCGGGCGGCAGGCTTCAGCCCGGTGTCTACTTCCTGAGGCTGGAGAGTCCCGCGGGCGGCGCGACGACCAAGGTGGTCGTCACCCGGTAGCGGGCGGTGGCCGCGGAAGCCGCGCTTGCCTAAGTTCCATTCTGTGGCATACTGTGAGACGGGGAGGGGCGGATCGGCGCCCTTCCGTTACGTCGAAGGCCCGGTGTGGGCGCCCGGAGCGTCCATGCGCAACCACGGGGAGGTCGGCCCATGGCAGATTGGAATAGACACCCGGCAGCGGCCGCGCTTGCGGTGCTTGCCCTTCTCGCCGCGTTCGAGACCGCGCCAGCTGCGGGTTTCCTGAGCGAGTACGAGACGGGCGACCGCGCCTTCCAGGAAGGCGTGTTCGGCGACAAGATCGTCTACTATCACCAGCGGATGATAGGTGAAGCGACTGTCGAGATGGACAACATCGTCTATCAATTCGACAGGGAGACGGGCGAGCTTCTGGCCAAGCGTGTGAACTGGAGGGAGGATCTGCCCCGGGAGCTGCCCGCCGATCTGATCTCGCGCCAAGAAGCCGAGGAGGTCGTGGGCGGTGACATACAATTCTCCAAGCTCTACTACATCTCGCCCCGGTCCGCCGTATTCCCGATCAAGCCCGCGCCGGCGGATCCCTGTTGGGTGGTGAGGAGCGTCGTCGACGGCCGGCTCGTCGTCAAGGTGGTGAACGCCGTGACCGGCGCCGTGCTCGGTGACGGTGTGCCGCCTCCTTACACGGCGTTCTCGTTCAGCGGGCCCTGGGAATGCCCCTACTACGGCGCGTGGACGACCTGGTACCAGAACGCCGCGGACTGGTTCGACGACATGGGCTACTCGACCGAGGCGGTCAAGTGGCCCACTCTGGAGCAGATCAGGGGCCATGTGAAGTCCGATCACACCGCCATGTTCTACGAGCTCAACCACGGCGGGTCGAGCAGTTTCATGTACGGCTGCGACGGCTCGACCGGTGTGGATGTCACGGCCTTCAAGGTGGCGATCTGGATCGCCAATCGCGCCAAGATGCCTTTCACCTTTCTCGGAAGCTGCGAGGGGATGTGCGATACGCTTGGGGGCAGTTTCTCGAGCGCTTTCCGCAAGTCCTCCTGGGAGGCGACGACGACCGTCGGCTACTGCCATATGTCGGAATCCTGGTGCTCCGATTGTTGGGGTGAGTCCATCGCCTGGCAGACGGCCCTGTTCGATTACATGAACCAGGGCTGGTCGGTATATGACGCCTTTCTGCAGGCCAACGCCGATATTCCCTCATGCGGACTCAACGAGTGCATGCGCTTCGCCGGCGACCCGGACTTCGCCGTGGTGCCCGTCGTGGCGCGCGATCCCATAGCCCCGGACGTGGAAGTCACTGCGCCCGACGGAGGCGAGGTCATAGAGTACAACACCGATTACGAAATCACCTGGACGGCCAGCGACAACGCGCGCGTCACTAGTGTCACCATCGTGCTGTCCACGGACGGGGGTGCGACCTATCCGGACACGGTGGCGGCCGGCGAACCCAATGACGGGTCCTACATGTGGACCGTGCCGGATGTCGACTCGAAGACGGCGCGGATCAAGGTCGTCGCCTACGACGGCGTGCCCAACGAAGGCTCGGACGAGAGCGATTCGGACTTCACGCTCTGGGGTTCCACCTCGGGCGTCGGGGGCGGCGGGCCGGCCGGGGTTCCCGACGGGGCGGTGCTGGCCGTCGCCGGGGGCGCTGTGCTCTCATCGAGTACGAGCATCGTATTCGGACTCCCCGAGGCGGCCGACGTACGCATGGCCATCTACGACGTCGCGGGCAGGCACGTACGCGACCTCGTGAACGGCCGGAGGGAAGAGGGCTACCACGTTCTCGGGTGGAACGCGACCGCCGCGGGCGGATTGGGTTCCGGCGTCTACTTCATCAGGCTCGACACGGGCGCGGACGTGCTGACGACCAAGGTGGTGATAGCCCGCTAGCCGTCGGGGGAGCGGCGGGCGCTTCGAGGGCGCCCGGGGGAGAGCGTCACTCGGTGACGAAGCCCATTGGCTTGATTTCGGCTTCTTCCTTGAAGCCCTCTCTGTCGGGGAAGGTCATTATGCCCACGACGTACTCCCACCGTATGAGGATCTGGGTCATGTGCTCCTGGTTCTTCTCGGTGGTTTCCCTGGGAGACCATTTCGGGTTCTCGATCCAGATGCCGACGCGTTCGTCGATCTCTATCACCTTGGCGTAGATGCTCGATGACGGCACGCCGAAGGTTTCGAGCTCCTCGTGGCTCTTGAGTTTGATGAGGACGACTTCGCCCCTGAGTTCGTCGAGTATCATAGACTCCCTCCGTCACCGGAAACCAGTATCACAGTCGCAGCGGCGGCACAAGGACAAATAGAGGGGGGCGGCCCCGAGGGGCCGCCCCACACCGAGCGCTCACCCTAGATTCCGAGTTTCTTGCGGTTGGCCTCGATGTGCGCCGCGATGTTCTCCACGGCCTTGACGGCGTCGGTCTCGACGTCCAGCACGCCGCCGGTCACTTGCTTGCAGTCTTCGGTCAGGAGCTTGACCAGATCGGGACCGCCGGTCACCGTCGGCACCGGGTTGACGTAAGTGTATAGTCCCAGCGCGAGGGCGAACACGGCGTCGATCGTCGCCTTCTGCTCCATGTACTCGGGCGCGGCCGCCGCCACCGGCAGGTCCTTGATGGGGACGTCGCCGAGGGCGCCGGACACCGCCGCGAGCAGGTCGGCCAGCCGACCGGTGTCCGTGCAGGTGCCGTAGCTGAGCACGGGAGGCGTGCCGAGGGCTTCGCATATCGACTTGAGCCCGTCACCCGCCGTCTCCTTGGCGGCGGGGCTGCAGAGACCCGCGACCTGCAGGGCCGCGTTTCCGCACCCGAGCGAGAGCACGAGTATGTCGCGCTTGATCAGTTCCTTCGCGACCTTGACCGTGTGAACGTCCTGGCCGTTGTCCCTGAGCGACGTGCATGAGACCAGCCCGACGATGCCGCGGATCGTCCCCGCCTTGACCGCGTCGAGCAGGGGCTCGAGCGTTCCACCCAGCGCCTCGAGTATGCTCTCCGTGGAGAAGCCGGCCACTGCACCGCTCATGGGCAGCCCGGTGATCGGCTCGACCTTGCCCTTGCGCTCCTTGAAATTGGCTATCGCCATCTCGAGCAGCCTGGCGGCCTGTTCCCTCGCCTTCTCGGGCACGTAGTCGACCCTCTCGTCTATTCCCTCGAACACGACGAGCTCGCTCACGGGCACGAGCTTGAACTTGTACTTGGCTGCGTACTCGGGATCGACGGGCATGGCGCAGTTCATGTCGGCGGCGAACAGATCGACGCAGCCGCTTGCGAGCACCGCTTCCTGCATGATCCAGTTGCCCGTGAATCCGTAGAAGACGTCGTCCATCTCCCAGCGCTGGATCATCTCCTGGCCGGTCTCGATGTTGGCGATTATCCTCATGCCCTTGGCGCCGGCGGCCTTGGCCTTGTCCTGCCACTCCTTCTCGCGCGCGAGCTCGACCATGGCGAAGCCGAGGAAGGGCTCGTGGCCGTTGGGGAGAACGTTGACGTACTCCGGGTCGAGCACGCCGAGGTCCACCCGGACCTCATGCGGGCGCGGGATGCCGAAGAGAACGTCCTGGAGGTATTCGTTGACGATCTGACTCTGGTAGGCCATGGCGACACCGAGGCGCATGGCCTTGAGCGCGAGGCTGACGTAGTAGCCGTCGACATTGGTCAGGCATGAGCTCGTCGAGAACATCATCTCGCCGTATATGCCGCCGGGGAATATGCCCAGCTCCTTCCAGACCTTCTTGCGCTCTTCCGTCGCCAGGGCCTCGACTATTCTGCTCGGCTCCTGGTGGCTGCGGTTGAAGTCGTTCTGGACGAAGTCGCACAGCCGGAGCGCTGTATCCGCGGGGGGGCCGGACGGGTCCACGCCGAGCCGCTCCGCGAAGGTCTTGAGCTTCCCGGGCTCCTTGATCTCGTAGGCCGTCGCGCCCTTGGCCGTGGCGCGGAGCGTCTTGACCGTCTGGTCGCAGTGATACTGGTAAGTCGAAGCGCCCATGACGTTCCTCAAGAGCATCATCCGCATGGCCATGCCGTCGGCCTTGATGCCGCAGACGCCGCGCTTGTCTCTGGCGGCGTCCGCCCGGCA